>NZ_MWQE01000010.1 GCF_002210285.1 Fibrobacter sp. UWR2
AGTAAGGTTTTGGGTTATTGGGGGTGGATTGTGACACAGTTTATTTTACAGCCTCAAGGGAATAGGTAGAATAAATGGTTATTCCTTATCTTTTTTTGAGTTAAATGTTTTATCGGAGCATCGACCACTTATCTTTACGTTAAATATTTTTGTAAACTTGTATGAATGAGTTTCTCCAGCAGACCGCATCGGATTTTTTCTTATTTCAAGAATGAATCTGCCTTTTAGTTCACGTCCATCAATTCGCTCTTCACTAATTTTACAATTATGTGAAACATTCTTTGGGAGTGTAGTTTTTTCCTTGTTTCTAAAAAAATTTTGAAGTTCTTCGCATGTTTTGATATACCAAAGAGGCTCAAGAGTAGTACAATTCCATTCTTTAGGGAACGCAACTTCATAGACCTCATCCAAGTCTATTTGGGGATGCCACTTGTCTTCACATATCGTATATTTCTCTATTTCGGACAAAGGTAATTCGATATCTGCATTGCGTTCGATTTTCAAGTCAAGAGAATTGTTCTTCGCGACCTGATAACAGAACTTCACCTCATTTTTTGTTGCAGAAATATTTGCAGCCCCAATACTAGCCGACAAAAGAAGCATCAAGATTATAGTAAATACATACTTCATCACTTTACAAGTTCACATCCAGTCAAATCATAGTTGTTGTTTAGCAACGTTTCCTTTGTCGGACATGTTAATGTTGCGGCATTTCCAGGCCCTCCAGGGCCATCGCTACGAGAAAATTCCCTATGATACCATCCGCACATTTTTTGCCATAAATTATTATTGTATTTGACCAGTTCATCTGTACCTGTTTCTTTCTGTTCTTCCAAAGTTGATCTAATGATTGATGCGATTCCCTCCAAAACACTATTTTTGTCACATTTGAAATCGCTCTCACATATATTCGTCATTTCAAAAACATATTGAGTCTTGAACATATTATTCTTTTCAAGGCATGAATACGATTCCATATGTCCTTTCTCATGACGTTTTCCAGCGTTGTAATCTTCCTCTGTAACAAAGTTGTCACCCATTTTATACCCTACAGGAGCCACATAATATACATTTCCTCTCATTATCGTTGTAGTTGCAGAAATCTTAAAAGTAATCGTATATTTGGGATTGTTTACGCCACAGGCCCCTGTTTGCTCTTTACTTGTAATTTCTATTCTAGCAAATCCGTTTTCCGTATTCAATTTTGTGCAGGGGAATCCACAATAAACCCCAACATCATTTCCTACGCCATAGTCTTTCCCTAATTCTCCACATGTATAAGCGGGACATTCTGCACCTGTTTTGGCCAAAATATTTCGGGAGAGTCCCAAATTTTCAATGGGAATATTAATAACACTTCCAACATCAAATGCAAAGTCTAACGAAGATGTATTTTTTATTTTGTTTGTTGTGAATATAATTTGATGCATACGTTTAGTTCCATTAAGACGACGTCCTAGCACATCAAAAGTTTTTGAAACAGGCGAGAAATCAATTGTATAGTTTGTTATTCCGTATTGATTTTCATTTTCTGACACAGCGGATTTTTTTAACACAAATTCATCAGGACACTGCCCATCGAAATTTTCATCTTCAAATGGATTGTAACAATCAACTTCTTCATACCATGAGCCTATATTGTGTGTTCCAAAGTTATCACCCGTCCAAAGCCAGTCATAAGAGCAATTGACATAGTTATTCTCAGATTTACACCTATAGCATCTTCCATTGTATGCTATGCACGCCCGCTCTGGATTGTATGGAGTAGTTTCCATTGGGAAGCCTGGGCATTGTCCGATTCTGTTATTGTCTTTTCTTTCTCCACTAGCACAATCAATTTCCGTAAAGAAATACTTATCTGGGGTATAGGGGTAAATCCACATCCAATCTTCATCGCACTCATCTGCACGGCGTGCTGCATTACATCTGTAGCATTTGCCGTTGCTTTCAAAGCAGGTGTTCTTCGGGTCATTGGGAATGTAGCCAAATGGGATAGATTTGCATAAGCCAAATTCACTAGACGAACTTAATTCCTCAGACGAAGAAGATTCCTCAGAACTAGAACTTCCCTCTTCCGAAGATGAAGATTCTTCAAAACTAGAAGAACTATTCTCCTCGGACGAACTGGAATATTCCACAGCACTGGAATAGGGTTCGGCGGCCTCACATTCTCCGACAACACACCACCCACGATTCGAAAGTTCCGTTTCATAATGTGGAATTCCATAAGAAATGGCACATTCATCAGAAGAATCCTGTAAAGCGAGATTAACTTCATCTTCTGTTCCAAAACAATCATCATCATGAGGAATCCATTCACCCATACAATAGGCAACAAGTTTATTCATATCGGGGAAAGTCGGAAGCGCTTCATGGACCATGTTTTCCAAATCGTAATACAAAACATTCGTTGGAAGAAGATGTCTGATAGAGAACTGATGTGAGATAAAGCCATTGTGGTTAAGAAAAACTGTCTGCCAGTCAGTTTCTATCGGAAGAACACTTCCTGAATTATCGAAATTTGCAGCCCCCCAAGAAAATCCTACTGATTCCGGAGAATCTGAATAGTATATTCTGGTTGTAACACCCGTATAATCACACGCACCGTCCGATATTCCCCTACACCAATAACCTTCCCGGAGGCCGCACAGAGGCATCGATACGGGTTCATATCCTTGTACAAGTCCAAAATTTGCAAAATCACATGCAACAGCCCGTGTCCCGGTACAATAGCAGTTCTGAAGATATGCATAGTCCCTATTTATCATGTAGGGGGCTTCAAAATAAATATCCCTATGTATGTTGGGTAACCGGGATAGCGTTTCCCAATTGTCATCGTCAATTTGACAGTACGCACCTCCGCCACCCGAACCGCTCGAACCACCGCAATGGTCCCCACCTTCGCCGCAACCGCCCTCACTACTAGAACTATCTTCATCTTCCTCGCTAGAAGATGAATTTAAATCTTCTGAACTGGAGGATCCCATTTCATCTTCTGAAGAAGAACTTTCCAGTTCCGAACTAGACGACTCTACTGAAGAACTACTTTGAATTTCTGACGATGAAGATCGCTCACTTTCAGAGGAACTTGATTCTGAACAATTTGGAAGAGTGGGATCAAACGCCCCACAATCACCACCATTAGGATTAATCTTAACTATTTCGCCACCCCAGCCAGTGGCCATTCTTCTACATGCAGTATTTTTTGTTTTGCATTCTGCATTACAGATGCTTTCATCTATCTGTAATTGCAACTTTATATTAGCGCCATCACAAAATTCACATCTAGTATAGGATTTTATATAGCCGTTTTTTGAACCTGATTGACCTTCACACGTATTCACCCATTCCCCAGAATAAAAGAAAACATCACTGGAACCTGTGGCTTCAAGACATTCTGCATAAAGGTCATTTTCTCGTGCCTCCAGAATGAGTTGTTTTGCTGTTTCTATTTCATAACCTTCATTAACAGCAATATCCAAATCATCACATATCGTAAAAGCTTTTGTTATCGATGATAGGAGTAATATTACGAGGAAATATTTTTTCATCTTATTTTTCTCCCAACACATTCTTTACTGCAATTAAACGAAAAAAACTTTCTGGTCCAGGTGGATTAGGCATTTTTCTTTCGGCTATTTGCTTTGCGTATTTTTTTTGTTCTTCAAGTTGTTTCTCTTTCATTTTACTAAACAATTCTGTTCGGGATAGGCTATCATATTTTATTTGAATTAGCGACTGCAAAGAATCCACACAATGCCCTTGAGGATAGTCCCCAGTTCTTTGACAAAAATCATTTAATTTTTTTTCTTCTTTTTCTTTTAAATGCAACCATCCAGAGTATTGATTCTCTTTAAAACCAGAATCTGTTGCTTTTGTTTTTTTTAAATCTTTTTTTAAATTTTCTAATTCAACCGTTTTTTTTTCTACATTATCTTTATTATTCTCATTTCTAGAATATTCTTGCCGATTGTCAGAACAATTTGGCAAAAAAAAGCAAAAAAACAAAAGAAATATAATTTTTGTTATTTTCATATTTTCCTCATTGACGAATATTTTACCCAACAAGAATCAAAAAAAACTTGAAACGAATGGAATTCTTAAGAATATCAACTTTTTGAGACTTAAAGCATTGGGCTTGTTTGTCGAATATTTCCTGGACGCTTTTTCCTCGCTTAGTCACATCACGATTGCCGGGAATCGCACAAGACACGCCGCTTCTATCGGAGCATCCTGAAAATAATCCAAAGAAAACAGCAATCAGCAGTACACATTTAAACATCATAATGTTTTTACAAAAAATAATAAAAAAAGAAGTTTAATGGCCAACGAAACAAAAAATTTACAGACAAATGCGCATTTGAAAGCCTAATCGTTAATCAATTCTAAAAGCACCAACATTTTTTGCGTTAGGGATAGTGACCCCTTGGGGACAAGACTCGCGAAGCGAGGCTTGGTTGCAAGAGTCGCGCGGGCGTGCCGCAAGTGCGCACGGGTGGCCTTGCAATATAGCCCGACCGCACATATATGTGCGGGAACGCCCAAAAGATTTCTCCGTCATTACGTGAAGACGCAGGACATCGAAAACCTGAAGGATTGCAAGGAAGCCGTTTACGCCGCCATGCAGTACCTCGAAAAGATGGTGAACGAAGGCGAAAACTTCCCGCTCACCCACGGTACCGACGACACTTTCGACAACCTCTCCAGCCATGGCATTTCCGTGTACTGCGGTAGCCTCTGGATTGCAGGCCTCCGCGCCGCCGCCAAGATTGCCGAAATCCTCGGTGACAAGGCTCAGGCAGACACTTGGAACGCCAAGGCCGATGCCGCCAACAAGGAATTTGACGAAGCCCTGTGGGACGAAGCCGAAGGCTACTACCACTTCTTCGTGACTCCGATGGAAGCAAAGGACGTTGTGGCCGACAAGCTCCCGCAACTCGCCGACGCCATCAAGGAAACGCTCGTTATCGACGGTAACGATGTGAAGGCAGCTCTCAAGACCATTAACGAATGGCTGAATTCCGGCGAGATCCCGAGCGACGTGGAACTTTCCAAGAACGAACTCCGCGGCCTCAAGAAGGCATGGCTCACCGCCCAGTGCAAGGAAGCCTTCACCGCCAGCTGGAACGCAAAGATTGCTAACGACTGCGATGACGTCTTCGCCGACACGATGCTCGCCGACACCTACCTCCGCCTGCTCGGCCTCAAGCCGATTAGCGACGAGAAGAAGGCGAAGGCCAACCTGTTGCGCGTTTTCAACACGAACTACAAGGCCAACAGCCCGCTCATCGGTGCCGCAAACCTTGTTCGTAAGGACGGTTCTCCGCTGGATGAATTCAACTTCCAGGCTCACGACGTGTGGATCGGCATCCAGTACAGCATCATGTGCGCCATGATGCACCACGGACTCGAAAAGCAGGCTGCCGACATGGGCGATTCCATGATCCGCAACCTCTACGAAGAAGCCCGCATCCCGTTCGCCGCACCGGAAGGATTCAATGGTTCCTGCCGCCTGCACCCAGAAGCACTCGTAAAGGCTTTCGGCCTTAGCGCCACCGCCGCCGACAAGATGCACAAGGAACTCCTGAAGAAGGGCGCCCTCCTTGCCGACAGCCGCATCAGCCCGAAGCTCCCGCGCAACCTGCCCGCCTTTACCAAGGCATTCGGCAGCATCGCGAAGGCCAATAAGGTTGAAGCGAGCGCACTCTTCATGCTGCTCCACAGCACGGCTCTGAAGTACACCGCCGGCAAATACTTCCGCCCGGGCATGGTGTTCGCTCTGCTGTACTAAAAGTCATCCTGTTTTAGGAATTTATTCAAAAAGGCCTGTCCATGGACAGGCCTTTTTTTATCTTTAAAAGTCAAGAGGCCTCATCATGAAGAAGTTTTTAGCATTATTGCTTACTGTTACCATAGCGGTTTTCGCCCAAAAAGCCGACCAGATGGGAAGCAACTACTACGCCTACCCCACTCCTAGCGCCAAATACACCAAGGCCCCCGCAGGCTACAAGCCGTTCTACGTGAGCCATTACGGCAGGCACGGTAGCCGCTTTCACCAGCCTGCAGACCATTATCACATGCTCTACAACACGCTTGCACAAGCCGACTCCGCAGACAAGCTGACCGAACTCGGCAAGAGCCTGCTCGAGCGTGCGAAATTCCTGGACGAATACGCCGCCCCGCGCGCAGGCGACCTCACGCAGCTCGGCGTAGCACAGCACCAAGGAATCGCCAAGCGAATGGTGAAGAACTTCCCCGAGGTGTTCAAGAATGACGCCTACGTCGAGGCCTACGCGAGTACGAGCGTACGCTGCGTGGTGAGCATGGCGGCCTTCCTCGAGGAACTGCGCGCGCAGAAGCCCAAGCTCGACATCCACCAAGAATCGGGCGGCTACCTGATGGCTTTCATCAGCCCGCTAAACTTCGGCAAGATTATCGGGGAATCCAACACGCCCGCATGGCAAAAGGAAAACGAGAAACTCTACAGCCATGTGAACCCCGCACGCATGATGAATGCGATTTTCAACGATTCGACATACGTACAGAAGAATATCGACGCAGGCGACCTGTTCAGCAAGATATACGAAATCGGCAACAGCCTGCAGGGCAGCCCCGAAATCGAATTCAGCTTTGACGACCTGTGGACCGACGAGGATCTCGCCGCCCGCTGGCACGCACAGAACGCCTGGTGGTACAGCGTGCTGGGCAACAATCCCTTCGGCAAAAAGGAAGGCCTCGAGAATGCCCGTCCGCTGCTGAAGAACTTCCTCGATGTTGCAGACAAGGTAATCGCCGCCGACACCGCAAAGGCCGACAAGACGGCAAAACCTGCGAAAAAAGTTTCCGCGACGCTCCGTTTCGGGCACGATACCGTCATTTTCCCGTTCGCCGCATTGTTGCAAATGGAAAACGGCACGCAGAATACGGGCATCGAGACCGCCGACATGGAAAATCTGCACAAGGTCTGGCGCGATTACGAGATTAGCCCGATGGCGGCAAACACGCAGTTTGTGTTCTACAAGTCCGCAAAGAAGGGCTCCCCCATCCTGGTGAAGGTAATGCACAACGAAATCGAGCAGAAATTGCCCGTGACCTGCGATTCCGCAGCCGTCAAGAACTGCCCCGCCGCCCCCTACTACCGCTGGGACGATTTTCGCGATTTCTACGGCAAAATCGCCACAAATAAGTAAAAAAATACACCTCCTATCCCAAAGATTGTGTATATTCATAGCATGGAGAAAATACTCTTGAAGCACATTCCTTTGGTTTTCAATGCGTTAACCCTAATCGCACTGGTCTTCTTATTTACAGGCTGCACTAACCCGACTCGGGCTCACCAACCGCTGGAGACTCCCCAGCGAAGCAAAGGCGAAATCGTCAAGTACGAAGGCGCCGACATGAAGGTCCAATCCACGAAGATTTCCTTCGAGTCCAAGACAGACGACAGTCAGACAATGTTCCAGGCAGACCGATTCTGCTACGACCAGAGAAACGACTACCTCGTATTCCCCACGAACAGGTCGCAGGAAGGCTACTACCTTATCGTCCCCAAGGATAGCGTGACACTCTGCAAGAACGGCTATGTCAGGAATAATTCCCACTTCTCCAGAAACCACCTGTTACGTGGCTTTACAATCGGCGCAATCATTGGCGGAGGCATCGGAGCCCTAGCGGGACTACCGATGGCCGCATTCATCGCCCTCTTGGGCGACGGTTCGGCCTTCGAGGCGTTCTGGCTATTCTTTACAGGATTAGGAACGGCAACAGGGGCGGCAACCGGAGCATTTGTAGATCCGCTAATCCATCAAAGTTTCATAGATGACATCCAGGAAACCTGTCCCTCCTACTTTACCGAAGAGGAACAGAAAGAATACCTCAACAAGAACCTGTGCTACTAGGAGAACATCATGAAGCGCAATATTCTATGCATTCTCCTGCTCGCAACGACATTCATATTCGCACAGGAAACAGTCGACAACCAGCCCGCGCCCAAAGAACAGGCCAGCCCGGTTGAACAAGTCGCACCCGAAGAACAGACAAGCCCGGCCGAACAGGCCGAACCCGAGCGCACGCCCGAAGGGTTCCGCATCATCCGTATACACACCGAAGAGACAAAGATCTTTAGGGATAGCGTGCAAAAAGCAGAAAAGGAAGAAGCCGAAAAGAAACGTGAACCCGTCCCCTTCAAATTTTCCATCGGACTCTCTGCATCTCTAGGATACAGGACTTTTGCAGGATTAAGCGACGACACCTATTACATCCCTTCAGATTCCGCCTACACCCTGTTCTCCGGAGCCGTTACACAAATAGGCGTATCCGTACTGATTCCCCTGAACCAGTATAACTTCGCCATAAGAACAGGAGTTCTTTTGGAGCACGCAAGCCTCACCAGCATAGACGAAATTTTCGTTGAGGGAGAGAATGGTTCAACGGATCTTCTCACCGGAGATTTAACCGAGACTAGCCTGACAATTCCCCTACTGTTCGCCATGAAGACTAGGGTCAGTAACGCTATGTTTGAAATAGGTGCCCAGGTCTCATTCCCGCTTATTGACGAGTACATGGACGGCGATAAAACAGACTTTCTAGAGAACGGTTTCCGGTCGTCTCCAGACATAAGCCTGTTACTCGGGCTGGAGGTTTTCATCAATTCATATATTTCTCTCTATGGATTGGTTGACTTCCAGCTAAACGACGCATACAAAGACCATTCCTTCGCCGGATTAATCAATGTCTCGTACATGAACTTAAAATTCGGCATCATAGTCACGCCATTCTAGACAAGAATCCGCCATGAAAAAACTATTCCCGTTTATCCTTGCCTATCCGAGAGTCTATTTGATTGAGTCTTGATTTAACGCAAAATATTCGCCGTCATGGTTTCAAGCGCCTACTGCTTGCAGTTTCGGGCGGATTAGACTCCATCTGCCTGGCACATTATTTTATTTGCAATAAAGAATCTTTGGACATTGAATGGCTCGGAATTGCGCACGTGCATCACGGGCTGCGCGAAGGAACAGCCGACAGGGATGCGGAATTTGTCGAGGCGTTCGCCCGCAAGTATAACGTTCCGTTTTTCTTGAAGAAACTGGACGGCGAAGCGCTGAAAAATGCCGAGGGCTCGCTCGAAGAGAATGCAAGGGATGCGAGGTATCAGGCGCTAGCTGAAACATTCAACGAGACAGGAGATCCCCGCCTGCGCGGGGATGACAAGGCGAGAGCAATCGTGACGGCTCACCATGCGGGAGACCAGGCGGAAACCATGTACATGCGGCTCCGTCGCGGCACAACGCTTGCCGGATTAAGGGGTATTCAGGCAACAAGGGAGATGCCCGAGCTTGGCATCACAATTTTCCGCCCGTTCCTGAACGTGACGCGCAGGGAACTGCTCGCCTATGCCCGCGAAAACAGGCTCGAATGGTGCGAGGACGAAAGCAATGACGATGTCAAGTTCGCGCGCAACAAGGCAAGACACGAACTGTTGCCCCACCTAGAACAGGAATGCCCCGGAGCAGGGGAACACCTCTGCCAGCTGGCAGGGCTTGCCGACAGGGCCTACACGAAGGTTATCGCTAGGTGCGAGGCACTATTTGCCGAAGCCCGTAACGACTCAACAACTCTCTCGCTGGACAAGAAAAGGCTCAACAAAATCCTGCGGGAGCACGCCGACGCGGACCTTTCGGAGATGTTCCGGCTGTGGCTTTCGGAGCAGGGACTGCGCTTTCCCATCGGATTCTTCTATAGCCAGAAAGAGCCCGCGCATGTGAAAATCCCTGTCCGCGCGGCCTATCGCAAGCGCTCCATCGCTAAAATCGGCCGTACTGTCCGGATTTGCGAGTTCAATAGCCCCGAGGAAGCGCAGAAATTTGTATCTTGCGAGTGAATAGATAAAGGATTATAATGAGCCAAAACAAGAAGCCCGCTTCGCCCTTTAAGAACAGGAATTTCATAATCGTTCTTGTCATGCTTGTCATGCTCTTTGCCATGTTCCTCACCGGCAACGACAAGGAACAAAGCCTGACGCGCACCGAATTTCTGGCCATGATGGGAGACTCCACCAAGGTCATTACCGAACTTTCGCTCCAGAAGACCCCCGACGGCATCATCATCGAGGGGGCCTACAAGCTTTCCCCCGAAGAAATAGCCGAAGCGAACAAGAACAAGAGCCCCATAGCCAGGTTCACCCGTTCCGAAAACGACGGTGATACACGCAAATTCACAAGCCACATGCTCGACATCTCTAACGAGCAGATTACCGCCTGGGAAATGTTCAAGGGTGTGAAGGTGAAGGTCATCCACGAATCGACAACGTGGATTGACACCATCATGGCATTCCTCCCGATTATCATCCTCATCGCATTCTTCTGGCTCATGTCGAGCCGCCAAATGGGCGGTGGCGGCAAGAATCCGTTTAGTTTTGGCAAGAGCCAAGCCAAGATTCTGGCAAACGACCCCAAGAAACGCACCACCTTCAACGACGTGGCTGGCTGTGACGAGGCCAAGCAGGACCTTCAGGAACTCGTAGAATTTCTGAAGGCCCCGAAAAAGTACGATGAACTCGGCGGGCGTATCCCGAAGGGAGCCTTGCTCGTCGGGCCTCCGGGTACCGGTAAGACGCTCCTCGCACGCGCCGTCGCTGGCGAAGCGGGAGTGCCATTCTTCAGCATGTCGGGTTCCGACTTCGTGGAGATGTTCGTGGGTGTGGGCGCAAGCCGCGTGCGAGACCTCTTCGAAACAGGCAAGAAGAATGCCCCATGCATACTGTTTATCGACGAAATTGACGCCGTAGGCCGCCAGCGTGGCGCAGGCCTCGGCGGCGGGCACGACGAACGCGAACAAACCTTGAACCAGTTGCTCGTCGAGATGGACGGCTTCGCTGCAAACGAAGGCGTCATCCTGATTGCGGCCACAAACCGCCCCGACGTTCTCGACAAGGCGCTCCTGCGTCCGGGACGTTTCGACCGCCAGATCGTGGTGGGGCTCCCCGACCTCAAGGGCCGCGAAGAAATTTTGAAGGTGCACCTGAAAAAGAGAAAGGTCCCGCTCGACAAGGACGTGGACGTTTCCGCCATCGCGAAGGGCACTCCGGGCCTCGCCGGCGCCGACCTCGAGAACCTCGTGAACGAAGCGGCCCTCCTCGCTGCCAGGTTCAACAACAAGAAGGTCACGATGCTCGACTTCGAGGAAGCCCGCGACAAGCTCAGCATGGGTGCCGAGCGCCGCACGCTCCTGATGACCGACGAAGAAAAACGCCACACGGCCTACCACGAGGCGGGTCACGCCCTCATGACGCTTTTGTGCAAGCACTCTGACCCGCTCCACAAGATTACGATTATCCCGCGCGGCCGCGCTCTCGGTATCACGATGAGCCTCCCGGAACGCGACCAGGTAAGCTACAGCCGCGAATACGCCGAAGAACGCATCATGATCATGATGTCGGGTCGCCTCGCCGAACTCATCTTCTTCAACCACCAGAGCACGGGCGCCAGCAACGACATACAGCGCGCTACGGAACTTGCCCGCAAGATGGTCACGGAATGGGGCTTCGACGAAGAAATCGGGCCGGTATGCTACAGCCGCGCCGACGGCGAAGTGTTCCTGGGCCGCGAAATTTCCAAGCCCAAGGAAATGTCCGAGATGATGGCCGAAAAAATCGACAACGCCATCAACAACCTCATCAAGCGCATGGACCAGGCCGCACGCAAGCTCCTCGAAGAGAACAAGGAAAAACTTGTCGACCTCGCCGAAGCGCTGTTCGAATTCGAAGTCCTCGACCGCGAAGAAATCGACAAGGTCATGGCTGGCGAAAAACTCACCGGCACCAAGAAGAGCCGCCAGTACCAGGCTCTCGAGGAGATGGCCGAAAAGAAGAAGCGCGAAGAGACGCCCCCTCCTGACCCGGGAAGGCAACCGCCCGTAGCTCCAGTAGCAAGCGAGACGCCGGTCGTCTCGAAGCCCGAAGCCGCCGGTATATCGCCCTCCGCAGAAATTCCGCCCGAGGAGCCGCAGGCATAATGCTCAAGGATTTCCTCGACATAAACCGCGCTAACCCGTGGAAAATCGGCAACGACACCATCGATGCAAGTTCGATGCCGCTCGTGATGGGAATCGTCAACACGACGCCCGACAGTTTCTTTGACGGTGGAAAGCATAATTCACCCGAAGCCGCCTACGATCATTCGGTCATGCTCCTGGAACAAGGCGCGACCATCCTCGACATCGGTGGCGAAAGCAGTCGTCCCGGCTCGGCACCCGTAAGTGTACAGGAAGAACTAGACCGCGTTTGCCCCGTAGTAGAAGCTCTCGCCCAGATGAGAAGCATCTCCGACGACCTCGAGAACCCCGGAAGCCGTAAGTTCTACATCTCGGTCGACACGGTCAAGGCGAAGGTCGCCCGCGAATGCATGCGCCTGGGCGCCCACATCATCAACGATATCAGCGCCTGCTCGATGGACCCCGACATGCTTTCCGCAGTCGCACAGACCGGCGCCAGCGTGGTGCTCAACCACATGCGCGGTTCCTTCGGCAACATGCAGAACGATTTCAAGCCCTACGCGAACGTGGTGGAAGAAGTAAAAAGCGAACTTTTCGCGCAGGTCGACAAGCTTCTCGCCCTGGGTGTCGAGAAAGCGAAAATCTGCATCGATCCCGGAATCGGGTTCGGCAAGACCGTGCAGGACAACATCGACCTGATGAAGGCCGTCGACGTGTTCGCGCAGACAGGCTACCCCGTACTCATCGGGACATCGCGAAAATCCTATATTGGGAAGATGTCTGGACTCGAAAAGAGTGACAGGCTCATCCCGACGGTCACCGCAGGCATTGTCGCAGCCATTGGCGGGGCATCCGTCATCCGCGTGCACGACGTCCGCGAGGCAAAAGAATCTATACTTTACCTGGAGGCCCTGAAGTCCAATGGTACTGTTTAAACTCTTCGATGTCATCGATGTCCGCATGGCCGACATCCTGGATATCCTCCTGGTATCCATAATCCTGTATTACGTGTTCCTGCTATTCAGGGGCACCCGCGCCGTGCAGATGATCGTGGGCGGCCTCCTTCTGATTGTTGCATGGCTCATTGCGCAATGGTGGGAACTGCGAAGCATTACGTGGCTACTCAGCAACCTGACGGGTATCGGTATCGTGGCGCTAGTCATCTTGTTCCAGCCCGAAATCCGAAGCGCGCTCACCCGTATCGGCCAGATGATAAGTCGAGCGGACCTACGGCAACTATTCTTCCACTCTAGCGGCCTCGACGAGGTGACGGAATCCATCACTTCCGCGGTACAGGACCTCGCAAAGAACCGCGTCGGTGCTCTTATCGTGCTCGAGAAGCGCGTTGGCCTTCGCAACTACGAAGAGACTGGCGAAATCTTGAACGCAAGGATTAGTTCACGCCTCCTGCGCGCCCTATTCTTCCCGAATTCGGCACTCCATGACGGCGCCGTACTCCTCAACAGCCAGCATATTGTCGCCGCAGGGTGCATTCTTCCCATGCCCACAGGCAACGCCGAAGGCGACGCAGGCTACGGCATGCGCCATCGCGCAGCAAAGGCTCTTGCCGCCGAATGCGACGCCATGGTTATCGTCGTCTCCGAAGAAACGGGCGGCATTTCCATTGCCTACAGGAATAGCCTACGCCGCAAGCTCAGCATCAAAGAACTCGAGGCTGAAATCAAGCGCCACTGGGCAGAACTCTACCACGAAGAAACCGTCAACGCCGAAAAAATTGAAGTAGACGAATAAATAGGGTATCATGAGCGAGAAAGAGAACAGCGAAACCGAAACCAACGCCACGCAGAACAAGGCCAGCAAACGGAAGAAGAAGAACATTGCCGTTCTGGTCATCATGTTCCTTTTGTTGCTGTGCCTTTTCATTGTACAGTGCCAGCTTGACAAGATAAAGCAGGAAGCCTTGCAGAAGCAACAGGAAACCGAACTCGAGGCAAGGCAGAAGCACATCCTCGACAGTCTACGCCGCATCGAGAAGATGAAGGCCGATAGCCTCGCCGACGCCGAGGCAGCCCGCATTGCCGACAGCATCGCTCAGGCAGATTCCATCCGCGCTGCCGACAGCATCGCCTCGCTCAAGCCCGAGATAAACAAGGACAGCCTGCGCCATGTTCGCGATAGCCTAAAGCACGTACGCGATAGCATTGCTGCCGCAGACAAGGCCCGCAGCGATTCCCTCGCGGCAATCGCCGACAGCATCGCAAAACTCGAAAAGGCCAGGCTCGATTCACTCGAGAAAAAGCGCATACAGGACAGCATACGCTCTTCGGACAAGACCCCCCCAGGAGCCGAAATCACGCCGCCCGCGGGCCGCTACTACGACCCCATCAAGCTCAAGGTGAAGTGCGACGAAATCAAATGCAAGACATTCCTTTCCATCGGAGATACGCTGAACCCGCAAGAAGCGGGCAAGGCAGTGGAATATAACAAGACTGGCAGCGTATTCTTCTATGCGGAAGACTCCGTCGGGAACCGCACCCCATGGGAAGAAGCCAAGTACGACATGGCATCGGACAATATCTGCGGGAAGAACGCCTACCCCGTCCCCGTCGGCGGTAAGACCGTTTGCGTGGACGCCTACGAATACCCGAACGAAGCCGATGCCAACCCGCGTGACATGGTGAGCCAGGAACAGGCGGTGGAACTCTGCAAGCAGGCCGGCAAGCACCTCTGCAGCATCGACGAATGGCAAGCGGCATGCCGTGGCAAGGACAAGACACGCTTCTCGTACGGCGACGGCTACAAGCAGAACAAGTGCAATACCAACACCAAGGCCATGAAGCGCAGCGGCCGCAAGGAACAGTGCCGCAGCTGGTTCGGAATGTACGACATGAACGGGAACCTCTGGGAATGGACAGCGACCAAGAGCAAGGACCACCCGAACATGTTCCTGGTGGCTGGCGGAGCATGGAACACGAACAACGAAAGCAAGTGCACCGACAGCAAGTTCAGTTTCTACCCGCAGAACCAGTACCCGAGCGTCGGTTTCCGCTGCTGCAAATAGTTAGTCAAGCAACTCCACGTGCAGGTGTTCGGCTTCGCCCTTTTCCCACAGCACCCGAGCACGGCCTTCCAGGCGTTTTTGCGACATCTCGATAACAGACCTGCGTTCCTCGGGCAGCAGTCCCTTCAAGCGGAAGTCTAGCGCCTTGTTCTCGTAATGTTTAGAATGACGGGCGTGGTACGGATAGTCGTTCCCGCTGGTAATTATCGGCACGTACTCGAACCCCATGACATTGTGGAAAACGTTTATAATCTCCAGGGCGACAGAATCAAGCGCAGGTTCCATGCTTTCCAGGTACACTCCCTGTTTCTGCCGTGTCCGCTGAAGCACCAGTCTGTGGACTCCACGTTCATTAAACGGCCGCTTCTGCAATTTTAAACTCCGCAAGTAGGCTTCGGCATCGAAAACAGGCTCCTCATAATGGATTTCGACATGCGGAACCGGCCTTGTATTTGTATAAATGAGCCAGCAGGCACTCCCGACAGCCAAAATAACAAGAATAAGCAGAATTATGGGCCAATATTTCATTTCCGCGGAGAAAAATAACTATTTTGAGAAACATGAAAAAGCTAATCTCTCTCGCCATTCTTTCTATCGTTCCTATGATATTCACCGCCTGCGGTCAGAAAGCGGACAAGGATTCCTTTGTCGGCTACTGGCAAGGTGAAGCCAACACAATCTTCGAAGTGCTGACTGAAAACGGCCAGGACTTCATCATCCGCAACATTCACGGCGACCTCTCCGCCAAGATTGAAGACGGAGCCCTCCGCGGCAAGAACGATATCGGCATGGACTACTCCATGAAAGTCAAGGGCGATTCCGCCTACTACCTGTTCGCCGATATCACGACCGGCTACAAGAGGATTTCCAAGGACGAATACGAGAAGATCTTTGCGACGCTTTCCAAGCCCGCAATCCAGTAAGTAACGCGGTGCAAAGCCGCCTGCTACTTTCCGTTCATCGTCTCGATGACAATCTGCTCGAGCGCCTTTTGGTTAGGCACTCCGCTCCATACGCCCTTAATATAGCCTTCGCTGTCTAGGAGCATCAGCGTGGGTACGGCCCGTATTCCATAACGACGCCACAGTTCCTTCGTCGCATCGCGATAAAGCGGATACGGGGAGCGATGCTGTTTTTCATAAAAAGCGTTTAATGTCGACAGGTTCTCATCAGCAATGCCAATGACCTCAAGTCCCTGGCCACCGAGTTTCGAATAAATGCTTTCAAGTATGGGAAGAGTCTGCCTGCACGGCCCACACCAGGTCGCCCAGAAGTCAAGGAGCGTGGCCTTCGGTTTCTGCTTGCGCTTTTCGCCATTCTGATAGAAATTCTTGCCGAATTCCGCCATCTTGCTTCCAATGGCAGATCCCGTAAGACTGCTGATGTCATCTGGCCTATCCGTAAGTTTTACCTTGAGGTTCTTCTTTTTACCATCGCGCAGGATTTCGACCGCAACGGTAGCGCCAGCCTTGGAACTGGAAATGACGGAAGTAATCTGCGACATGTCGGCAAGCGGCTTGCCCGCAAAACCGATGACCTTGTCGCCCGCGACGATACCCGCGGCAACACAGCCCGAACCGGGATGCACGCCCTTCACGTCGAGCGCGAGGTGATTTTCGAATTCCGTCTTCTTGAAAATAAGCCCGAGCCACGGGCCCGCAAACGACGGAACGGCAACAAACAGGATAGCGACAAACGCAAGCAATCGAAGCATCTATGCAACCTTCCTAAAAGAACAGGAGAGAAACTTTCAGATAAAGAAAAAAGCGTACAGGCTCGGTAATGGGGAGCCTTTCATTTGGTTTTTCAACCGGATGGCCTATGACATAGCTCCCGAAGAATTCAAACCGGCCAAAGAGATCCGCCTTCTTGAAGAACAAGATGTCGCGACCGTAGCCGAACGACAGCGCCGGAGAAAAATACGTCTCGTCGTAATCGAGGTAGAACGTCGAAACCGCAAACTTGAGGAAGTCGTCGTGTCCGCTACGCATGAGCGAGCCCTTGAAATACCAATGCCAATCTAGGCCTAACTCCACAAAGTCCGCAACAATCGGGAGATTTCCGTACAATGCGAGCGAGTGATGCCTACCAAACCTGTATTCTGCATCGACATTCACCGTACCGTCGAACGTCTTGAGGTAATAAGCAAGCGAGCCTCCCCCGCCAAATACCCACGTAGGCAGAGGGCGTTCGTCCTTAGACGCCCCGTCCTCGATAGGGAGTCCCATGAAGTCGTCAGCCAACGCAAGGCCAACGGCAAGCACGAGAGCCACAGCGATTTTACGCAGGAGATCCATTACAAACTAATCCCAGACAAACTACTTCTTCGGATTACGGTCGTCGTATTCGCCAAGCGACTTATAGCCATCATTCAGCATAGCGTCCATTAATTCATTGCGCATCGCATGGGCTGCCATCCAGCGGAAGGCCACAACGGAATAGCACTGCACTGCGTCGACACCCATCTTGATGAGGTCGTACACCTTATAGCCGTGGTCGATGCCGCCGCAAGCGATAATGCTCATCTGCGGGTAATGCTCGCGGATATACTTCACATTCCACACCATGTTCTCGAACAGTGGACGGCCCGACATGCCGCCGCAGTCGCCGTCAGCACGGAGCGGCTTGAGGTCTTCGGGTTTCGCATTCACGGGCAGTTCACTCAATTTCGCGGTCGGGTAAGTATTCCCGATAACCACGCCGTTCACGCCGGTACGCACAAGCATATCCATGATGGAAATCAGGTGGCGCTCCGAAAGATCCGGACTGAGTTTCGCATACACAGCCTTACGGAGTCCAAGCCCGTTGCGGAAGTTCATGATTTCGGTAAAGATGCGTTCCGAAAAACTCATGTCCAGGTCCACACGGGATTCACCCGTATTGGGGCAGCTCACGTTGATTTCGATGTAATCGCCTGCACGGTAGGCAATCGTGAAACTTTCGAGAATGTCCTTGAGTTTTTCTTCGGGGTCGGTAAGTCCCGGCGTCTCGGCAACCGAGATACCCACACAGAGTCCGGCCTTATGCGCCTTCACGAGTTGCGCGTCCACACGTTTTGCGATAACCTCGACACCTTCGTTATTAAGGCCCATACTATTGTGGATAGCACGGTCCTCTTCCAAGAAGCCGATGCGAGGCCTATGCGTATTGCCTTCGCGATAATGGCGCGTCGCCGTACCTACGGTAATGCCACCGAATCCGACATTCGCATAATCCTTGATGCGTTCCGCAGTCTTGTTTGCACCCGCTGCCAAAATAATCGGGCAGCCCAGATAAAGCGAATTGCTGTGGTCCGAAAAAGTGATAACGCGACGAAGCGGCTTAGTCAAGTCCGGGCGCCCACCCATGAACGGGATAAACGGAGCCAGGCGAGCTACATGCTTAAACGAGTCGTGACGGAATTCCGGCGAGTTGTGAAAAATCCGACGGATAAGAGCGAGAACCTTGTCACTAAAGCGCAAATAGTATTCGTGGTTGATACAATCATTTCCCATATTATTTAAATTACAAAAAAAATGAGGCCAGAAAAAATGAACAGCAACGTAGAAAACAGAATCCACGAGAATTTTCCTAAATACATCGACGCGCTGAAGCAACTCGTACGCATTCCTTCCATCAGTTTCGACAATTTTGACCAGAAGTTCGTGATGGATAGCGCAGAAGCCGTAAAGGCGATGTTTGCCAAAGCGGGCTATACCAACATCCAGTTCCTGCTCCCGCCCAGCGGAAGGCCTACCGTCTATGCCGAAAGCCTTACCTCGCCCGACAAGCCCACGATACTCCTGTACGCCCACCACGACGTACAGCCCCCGATGCGCGAGGCCTTGTGGAACAGCGCTCCATTTGAACCCGAGACCCGCGGGGACAGGCTCTACGGGCGCGGAACCGCCGACGACAAGGCGGGCATCATCACGCACATTGCCGCAGCGCAACAGGTGCGCGAACTGCTCGGCGACAAGGGGCCGAATCTGAAATTCATCATCGAGGGCGAAGAGGAATCCGGCAGTGCCGGGTTTGCCGAAATTCTCGAAAAGCATGCAGAACTCCTCAAGTGCGACGCGGTGATTGTCGCCGACCTCGGAAACTTCGCGAAGGGTGTACCCTCCATCACGACGACACTGCGCGGGATGAGCGCCGTAAACGTGACTCTTCGGAGCACGAAGGCGCCCCTCCATTCCGGAAGCTGGTCCGGCCCGCTCCCCGACCCGGCACAGGCACTCTGCCGCATGATAGCATCGCTTGCCGATGCCGACGGAAAAATTCTCATCCCGAATTTCGAAGACGGGCTCGTGCCGCCTACCGCAGAAGAACTTGCATCTTACCGCAGTCTCGGTTACAGCGAGAAAACTTTCCGCTGCGAAAGCGGCGTCTTGGATAAAGTAAGTCTTACTGTTCCCGAAGGGGAAATCCTCGAATCGCTCTGGCGCAGGCCTTCCATCGTGGTAACCACGATGGAAGTGGGCAGCCGGACCAACGCGGGCAACGTCTTGCAGGATTGCGCCTACGCCCGCATCGGCATCCGGCTGGCCCCCGGCATGAATGCCGACGCCTGCGCCGAAAAACTCGAGAAGTTCCTGCGCGATCAAACCCCGAACGGGCTCGAGATTTCAATCGACATCGAAGACGGAGCAAACCCGTTCGTGACAGACATCGCCCACCCCTTCTTCAAGAAGATGAGTGAAGCCATGAAGGAAGCCTACAAGACCGAGCCGAAATTCATCGGTTGCGGGGCAAGCATTCCCGGCGCAGAGCTTTTCCGCAAGACCTTCGGCGATATTCCCATCTTGCTCACCGGCCTCGAAGACCCGGAATGTGCGGCCCACGGCGAAAACGAAAGCCTCTACCTCCCCGATTTCGAGGCTGGCATTATTGCCGAGACGCTGTTCTTTATGTCGCTGGCAGATTAGCGAGCAAACGGGCGTCAATCGGCAAAAAGCAGGCCATTTTTCGCCTTCCTTACGGACTAAATCGCACTCAAGTCGATTTTAGTCCGTAATTTTTCGAACAAATTAACACAAAGTCACTAAAAAAAACGGGCAAACGGCCCACTTTTCATTAAAATTTGGCTCCAAAATGGTCAAAACATGCACTTTTTATTGTATACAAGCTAATTTTTTACGGACTAAATGGGGGCCCCATAGTTTTTAGTCTGTAACATGCCCCATTTTCGACATAGAAAAGCATGCTAGACCGCTACAGGCAGTACCCCCCGCACAAAGCATTGCTATATTAAAAATGTATGGAAAAGAAACTGGTTGTACTGACGGGCGCAGGAATTAGCGCTGAATCCGGGCTCCGCACCTTCCGCGGCAACGACGGGATGTGGGAACACGAGAACATCGAGGACGTATGCACGCCCGGAGCACTCAGACGCGACCCGAAGCGCGTCATGGACTTCTACAACTTCTTGCGCAAGGGGCTTCCCGAACACAAGCCGAATGCCGCACATATCGCCCTCGCCGAACTCGAGAAGCGCCTGGGCGACCGTTTCTTGCTCGTCACGCAGAACGTAGACGACCTGCATGAACGTGCCGGCAGCAAGCGCATACTCCATATGCATGGCGACCTGATGAAGCTCCGCTGCATGAAGGACGAACGCCACGAATTCATGTTCAACGGCGAAGAGACGCTTGAAACCAAGTGCCCGTTCTGTGGAGCCGGCACGCGCCCCGACATCGTATTCTTCGAAGAAGTTCCGCTGTACATGGACCTGATCCAGGATGCACTCCGCAACTGCGACGAGTTCGTCTACATCGGCACGAGCAGCGTGGTCTATCCCGCCGCCGGCTTCAAGAACTTCGCCAAACGCTTCGGCGCAAAGGTAACTTGCCTCAACCTCGAAATTCCGGCTCACGACCCGGATACCGACGTGTTCGTGCAGGGAAAAGCGACCGAAATCGTGCCCAAGTGGTGCGAACAGTTTAAATAATACGGGCATAGCGCCCGAATGTTAGTTTGTACAAAATGCCGCGACTTAGCGAATCCGAAGCTTTAGACCTGTTTTTAAACGCCCCGCTAGACGAACTTTGCGCACGCGCAAATGCCGAGAAGGAACGTAGGCACGGGAAATCCGTGTACTGGGTGAACAACCGCCAGATCAACTACACGAACGTCTGCGTTTTGCACTGCAAGTTCTGCGCCTTCTCGAAAATCAAGAAGGACAGCCCGACCGCATACGACTGGGATTACGATACCATTCGGAACAAGGCCGCAGAAGCGATTGCCGGCGGAGCGCGGGAACTGCACATCGTAGGCGGGCTCCACCCGGACCATCCCTTCGATTACTACATCGAAATGTTGCGCAAACTGCGCATAGAATTCCCGAAGGTGAACCTGAAGGCCTTTACCGCGGTAGAGATTTGCCACTTCGCGAAAATCTCGGGCCAGACGCCCCTGCAGATCATGACCACGCTCAAGGAAGCGGGCCTGGACGCGCTGCCCGGCGGAGGCGCGGAAATACTCGTGCAGAGCGTGCGCGACCAGATTTGCCCCGGCAAGGAGACCGGCGAGGAATGGCTCGACGTGCACCGCGCCGCACACAAAATCGGAATTCCGACTAACGCCACCATGCTTTTCGGGCATATCGAAAAACCCGAGGACCGCATCGCCCACATGCGCATGCTGCGCGACCTGCAGGACGAGGCTCCCGGATTCTTCGCGTTCATCCCGCTCGTGTACCACCCGGAGCACAACGCGCTACACAAGATCGTCCCGAACATCACGAGCGAAGAAGACATACTGCGCACGGTCGCCGTCGCGCGCCTATTCCTGGACAACTTCCCGCATATCAAGGCCTACTGGATTCAGATGGGCATCGAGACCGCGATGAAGGCGCTACACGCCGGAGCCTCCGACCTGGACGGCACGATTATCGAGGAAAAGATTACGCACGCTGCCGGAGCCACCGTACCCGTGGGCATGAGCCCCGAACGCATGAAGACTCTCATTACGAACGAAGGCCTTATCCCCGTCGAGCGTGACGCATTGTACGAGAGATTTTCCTAGCAATTTCCAAGCGTTTTTTTTTGAAAATTACAGACTAAAGCAGCACAATGCATCATTTAGTCCGTAAAATTTTGCATAAACTAACAAAATTAACGTCAAAAAGCGGCATTTTGTATTCAGAAAAGACAAATTCCACTTTTTTTATGTTTAAAACCGTCAAAAACACAACATACAACATAATAAATTACAGACTAAACAACACAGAATGCACTTTTAGTCCGTAAAAAGCGCATAATTCACGACAAATCCATCATTTTTTCTACAAAAACTTGATATATTAGGGGTATGAAGTCTATGATACGCATATTATCCGCGCTCCTGTTGCTCGCCGCGTTCTCCTTCGCCAACACGGCGCAGGATTCCACCCCCATCGAGAAGGCCATCACCGACAATTCCGCCACCACGGCAACGGAAGTCGCAGTCCCCAAGCAAGGCAAGAAGCACGCCGTCTGGATTAAGCTCGAAGGCGATGTGGACCCCAGCATGTATGAATTCTGCGCACGTGCAATCAGCGAGGCCATCAAGGAAAATCCGGAATACATCGTATTTGAAATCAACACCTTCGGTGGTCGCCTCGATGCCGCATTCGACCTGGTCGACACCATCATGGCAGTGAAAGGGCCGACAACTGTCGCTCTCGTAAAGAAAAAAGCCATCAGCGCAGGTAGCCTCATCGCGCTCGCCTGCAAAAAGCTCTACATGCTCGAAGCCACGACTATCGGCGACTGCGCTCCCATCGTGCAGAATGGCGACGGCACTCCGCAAATCGTCGGCGAAAAGATCCAGTCACCCCTGCGCGCCAAGTTCAGAAATCTTGCCCAGCAGAACGGCTATCCCGAGCTGCTCAGTTCTGCCTTCGTAACGCCCGAACTTGAAGTCCTCGAACTCCAGCGCACGCTCGACAAGGGCAAAAAGACCGAGCGCGACACGACGCTCATCATTGAAGGCAAAAAGTTCGCCGTTATGAGCAAGGAAGAAAAGGAATTCTGGGGCGCCCCCAAGATCCTCGTCAAGGAAGGCGAACTCCTGACCATGACCGACAAGGAAGCCATTGATCTCGGATTCTCGCAGGGTACATTCAAGAACCGCGAAGATTTCGAGACATCGCTCGCCATCGAAAGCCGCAGCGAAGTCGAAACAACCCTCGGCGAAGAAATCGCTGCTGCCATCGCAGCAATTTCGGGCATCCTGCTCATTCTCGGGTTCGGCGCCCTCTACATCGAATTCAAGACTCCCGGCTTCGGACTATTCGGGATTATCGGCATTATCCTTGTCGCCATCGTGTTCCTCGGGCAGTTCGCCCCGCAACTCGACGGCTACATTCCGGCGATACTCCTCGTCATCGGCGTGGCCCTGTTCCTCGTAGAAATCTTCGTAATGCCCGGGACATTCCTATTCGGCATCGGCGGTATCATCTGCATGATAATCGCACTCGCGATGTCATTCTCGCCTGCAGAAATGCCCGAGTTTGTTCCCGAGACAGTGGAAACGACCTTCGACGCCACCCCATGGCTACTAGGGTTGCTCTACATGCTGACATGTGCGGCGATTGCGCTTGTATTCCCCATTGCCGCCAGCAAGTACCTTATCCCGCTTTTGCCGGAAGGCTGGACGCCCATGCTCAAGACGGACCTCGAGACGGCCGCCTCCCCCACGGAATCCGTGCAGGAAGTTTCTGTCGGTGATGAGGGTGTGGCAAAGACATTCCTCCGCCCGGTAGGCCAGGCAAGCTTCACCATGCCCGACGGCAGCACCAAGCTGTTCGACGTGCAGACGCATGGCGAAATCATCGAATCCGGCACGAGCGTGAAAGTCACAGCCGTGCAGGAAGGCCACATCTGGGTGGGAGCCTCCAAACCGATAGAAGAATGAGAAAGTTTCAAAACTGGAAATTTATTCTTTCATCAATGGGGGCATCCATTCTGCTCTCCATTATTCCCCTCTTTTCAGTGGCTTCGCTAGGTACGCGAAAGAGCGAAGATTTTTTCCAGCTATTCCTGTTTCTTTCAACATTTCCGATTTTATTAGGCGTTCCACTCAGTCTACTTCACCTATTAGCCTTTAAGAAAAATATCGCCACGGACACTGCACGAAAGCTGATATTTTTCCCCTCTGTATGGGTACAAATATTCCTTATTCCGATCATAATTTCTGTAACTTGTTCAATACTTGAAGAACTATTAAGCACGGGTTATTTCCATGTCAAATGGACCGTAATCGCCATTATCTTTGACATTCCCGCAATTTTTTATTTAATCTTCATTCCCAATATCCGCAAAAAGATCAAAGAATCTTTTTTTGACGAAGACGAATAAGCAGAAACGTTTCCTGCCGCCCTATTTATGCGGAGTTGACGACAAGTACGTCCGTATGATTTCCATCTGCTGCGGTGTAAACGTCGCGTATTCGTAGGCAGTTGTTAGCTGCGGGAACATCATGTACCCATAGTCATCGCACTCACGCGCAATACTTGCCACAGGATATACTACGGAACAAGCCGGCGTATCACTCAATCCGTCCGTTCCATCCCCATTTAGGATTATCCCCGTAGGCGACGTATGCTTCAGCCCAAAGAAATGCCCGAGTTCATGCAAAGCCGTACTCGCGATATCCCTTGATGAAAACTGCTTATCGCCTTTTTTCCAATGAGTTACAAGGGATGCAGACATCATGCAATCCACGACGTAATCCATAAGGTAGGTCACCTCGGCGCATGCTAGCGGTTTTGTATAATAGAAGAGGTTCCCCGGCTCTGGCGAAAAACCCGCCATTTCCGTTTCCTGATCATCGACATAATACCCCAGCACAAAGCTAAACTCGCCTATATGCCCATCCCACATAGCTAGGGAATCAATCGACACATGCCTCATTTTCATGTCCCGATAAAGCACTACTGGTTCAGATTCGGGGAAATCCGAACCATAGACAGGATGATCCTTGGCATAGAGAACATTTGCCTTACGGACCTTGATGCCGCCCGGATTAAGGGCAATATTCAATCTTTCCAAAATACGCTCTGCCAAGACATCTACAGAAACGCTATCGCTCGTGCCCATGTACTTTCCAACAACAATCAGGCTGATATCGAATTCCTGTGGATAACCCGTCCCATCATCGGACAATATGAAATTCGGCCAGCGCTGGTCATATAGCCTGCTTTTCATACCGTAGGTCAAGACCAGCTTGACCGACTCCTTCGTGAAATGGAGCGAGTCCGCGTCCATCGGGTAATACCAACGGCCGTCCTTCGCAACTCCCGTAATTACAGCATACTTGTCCTGGCCATTCACCATGACTCTCAGGTATGGCATGGAATACCCTTCCCTAGGTTCAAAGCTCAACAGATAGCGTTTGGAAGCCGTCGGGTAAAAAAGGAAAACGACATTCGGAGCCAATTCTTCGACAACGTTTATCGTTGTATAGAGTTCCTGCCTCCATTCCCAGTCGCTGTCATTGAATTCGTCAGCATCGAACCAGGTATATTCCACAGAATTAAACACGGTTGCATCGTAATAGGGCGGCGTAGGATTTCTCGGGCCAAAAGACCATGGCACGGAGACATATTCATAATAGGGGTACTCGGCGAGCCTCGGCTGGACTTTTTTACTTGACGAAGACAAAATCGCGGAACTGGAGGAACTCATCGAACTTGATGACGCGGCAGAACTGGAGGATTTTGCGGAACTTGAAGACTTGGCCGAACAGGATGATTCTTTCGAATTAGAGGATTTTTCTGAGTTCGAAGATTTAGTAGAACTCGACGTTTTTTCTGAGTTCGAAGATTTGACTGAACTCGATGACTTTCCCGAACTGGAAGACTTTGACGCCTTATGGGAACTCGAGGATTCCATGACCGCGATATCATCACTGTCCGTAGATTCTTCGTCCTCAAGGGGCATCGAAACGACCTGCGAGCAGCCCGCCAAAAGGAGGACGCTCATAAGCCACGAAAACAAGGCAAATCTCTTCATCTGGCGTCTCCTGTTACCATCACGGAATCTCCTGCGGTCAATAGCCTTTATGGCAATATAAACTCTTTTTTCCCGAAAGGACCAAAATATGTAAAAATTTATTAATGTTTGTAATCTAGTTCATATCAGGCTCATTTTTCTCGTTACAGACCCCCAAATTATATATATTGCCCAATGATAACAAGCTATTGCAAATTCCCACAAAAAAACACATTTTATGAGATTTTTCAGCCTCCTCGAGAACAAAAGACTAACGCTAGTTTTAGCGAGTATCTTGATTATTCTCCATGTGGGAGCTTTCTCGTACAGGACCGTCATAGGGGCAAACGAGACAGCCGATTCAGCAGAATACCTCCTATGCGCGCAAAATGCCGCCAACGGACAAGGGTTTAACACGAACATCGAGGGCGAGCCCTTCAGCGAAGAGACCGTATCCAAGCGACCTTTCGGGTATCCGGCCATAATCCTTGCCATGGGGCAGTCGAAGATAGCCCTTATGGGGTTACAGACGCTCTTCTCTCTGGGAACAATCTGCCTTTGCCTCTTTTTCGTACGCCGTTTTACCGGTTCAAACGCATCCATCAACTTCCTGCTAGCGGGATTCATTTTCACCCCCTCGCAGGTGATATACGCAACCTCGATAATGAGCGAGATTCCCTTCCAGTTCTTCTTGACCGCGGGAATACTATCCGCCATACTATTCTTCAAGGAAAACAGGATACGCTGGATACTCCTCTCGGCACTCGCATTCAGCATCGGGTTTACGATCAAGCCTGTTCTCTACCCCGCAGCCATCCTATTCTCTATCGTGGCGCTTCTCTTTGTCACTCGCAAGAGGCTGTTCAGAATTATCCCCATAGCCATCTTGCCTGCGCTATGCGTCCTTTCCATGGCCTGCTGGAATTACTCGCGCACCCAGGTGTTCGAGATTTCCAGCATACAGACAACCAACATGCTGGCAGTCAACATGAAACTGGTCCTTTACCAGGCAGATGGTCAGGAACGGGGTGAATTTGTCATCGATTCCCTAGAACGCGAGGCCGACAAGATTACAAACTACAAGGAGCGCCAGCAGTTCCGTTCCCGACACAGCCGCCAAATTTTCCTAGAACACCCGATTATCGCGACATACCAGTTCGCAAAAGGAATCATCCTGTTCTTCCTGGATCCTGGAAGGTTTGACTGCATCACCTATGCCGGAATCGAGAACAGGCACGGATTCATGAACGCCCTAGCCGCACAGGATTCCGGAATCATCAAGAGAATCCTACAATCCATGCCCCTATGGCTGTGGCTTGTCCTTATCTGCGTACTCCTCTTCAACGTCATCAAGATTACATTCTACACGAAATTCCTAATCCAGGACAAGGAAAATCTACCCACCAGGATACTGCTTTCTTGCGGAATTGCCTGCATAGCGCTCGCCAGCGGCCCTCTCGGCTTCAGCCGATATGCATTACCGGTGGTCCCATTGATTTTAATAGGCGGTTCCTTGGCTTTCGCCTGTAAAAAGCCGTCTAATTCATCATTGAAATAAGTATATTAAGAAAAACAAACCGGAGAACAACTCATGGATACTCTCATTATCGTAGGAATCATCATCGCGGCGATTGCCGTCATCATCCTTCTCGCCTTCGTCGGCAAGTTCTTCAGCCTCTGGCTCCAGGCCTTGTTCTCCAGGGCGAACGTAAGCATTTTCCAGCTCATCGGTATGCGTCTGCGTAAGGTACCTCCGCAGGTCATCGTCGAAGCCCGCATTTTGAGCTGCAAGGCAGGACTCCCTGTCGACACGAACCTGCTCGAAGCCCACTACCTTAGCCGCGGTAACGTGCTCCGCGTGATCCAGGCTCTCATCGCCGCCAACAAGGCGAACATCAAGCTCGACTTCAAGGAAGCCGCCGCCATCGACCTCGCCGGCCGTAACGTGCTCGAAGCCGTGCAGATGTCCGTGAACCCGAAGGTCATCACGACCCCGAAGGTTTCCGCCGTGGCCCTCGACGGTATCCAGCTCCACGCCGTGACCCGTATTACCGTGCGCGCCAGCATCCAGAAGCTTGTCGGTGGTGCCGGCGAAGATACCGTTATTGCCCGTGTGGGTGAAGGCATCGTTTCTTCTATCGGCTCTGCAAAGAGCCACAAGGACGTGCTCGAAAACCCGAACATGATTTCCAAGAAGGTGCTCGCCTCCGGCCTCGATGCCGGTACCGCATTCGAAATTCTCTCCATCGACATCGCCGACGTAGACGTGGGCCAGAACATCGGCGCCATCCTCGAAACCGACCGTGCCGAAGCCGACAAGAAGATTGCCCAGGCCAAGGCCGAAGAGCGCCGCGCCATGGCTTACGCCGCCGAACAGGAAATGAAGGCGAAGGTCATGGAAATGAAGGCCAAGCTCGTGGAAGCCGAAGCCCAGATCCCGATGGCCATGGCCACGGCTCTCCGCGACGGCAAGCTCGGCGTGATGGACTACTACAACCTCAAGAACATCGAAGCCGACACCCAGATGAGGAAGGAAATCGGAGCCGCTCCGGAGGCAAAGTAATCCGTGGAAGGACTACTCATACTCGTAGGAATCTGGGTTCTCGATCTTATCGTCAAGAAGATTGCTGCCAATAATAAGAAGAAGCAGCAAGAACGCCAGATAGATCAGGAATATCGCGAAAAACACGGCGATGTTCCTGACTATTCCGATGACGATTCTGACGAGCAGGAATTCGATAGCGCAGATTATGACGAACAGGGCTACAATGAGCCGGAAGTAAAGCCTTCCCGCTCGTTGCAGGATTTGATTCGCCAGTTCGAGAACGCTCAGCGCGAAGCGGAACAAGGAAACATCGAGCCGCCTACCCCGCCGGTTCAACAGCCGAAGCCACATGAAGGCCCATACACCTTCCGCGAAATCGTCGAAGAGGTTATCGATTACGATGTTGTCGATACGGAATTCCTGATGGACGAATTCGACCTGACCGAGGGCGAAGCGATTTCGATGCTTGCAGAACTTCAGAAGCACCGTATTATCGGGCGCGACATGGGCGAAGGTGAATGCGATGTGCTTGTACACGACCTAGAAGAACTAGACAACTTGTTCAGCCACGAAAAGCCTGCCCAGAATCAATTCAGCGAAGACGAATCCGAAGCTGAAGATGATTCCCTCCAGCAGGAACTGGAACGCCAGCGCAAGTTGAATGAACTGGAAGGCCGAGCAAGATCTGCACGGGAATCCGCAGCATCATCTAGCGACGAGAACCCAGAAAACGTTCCCGATGACGGAACCGCCCCAAAACCGCGCCGCGCACCGCTCGTCTCTACAAGAAGTATTGCAGACGTGCGCAAGGGATTCATCTGGGCGAAAGTCCTCGACGAGCCGCGCTTCAAACGCCGCTGGAGCACGCAATACCGTTAACCGTAGATCGCGAGATGGACCAGAAAGATTTCGACCTTACCCGCTATTTCGAACTGAAGAAGCAACTAGAAGAAGCAAGCCGCCTTTACTACAAGGAAGGCGTCTCCCCCATGAGCGACCAGGATTTCGACTTTGGCCTCAAGGAGATGGAAGCGCTCGAGGCGAAGTACCCGGAACTGCGCGGTCAGGGTTCGCTCACGCAGCGGGTCGGCAGCGACTTGACCAACGACTTTGCGAAGGTCGCACACGCCGTGCCCATGCTCAGCATCGCAAACGTATACAGCGCCGAAGAGATGGCGGAGTTTGTAAGGGCGGCGGAAGAGGGAATTGCTAGCCTCGGCGACGACAAGCGCGGACCATCACATAAGTGGATTTGCGAGCGGAAAATCGACGGCGTTTCGCTTTCCATCGTGTACGAGAACGGACGCCTGAAACAGGCGGCTACCCGCGGCGACGGCGCCCAAGGCGACGACGTGACTTTGAACGCGCTCACGATTGCAGACATTCCCGAATATTTTGACGCGAAGAAACTGAAGATTGATCCGAGCGAAATCCCGCAGGGCACTTTCGAGGTGCGCGGCGAAGTCTACATGGAACGCGAGGCATTCGAACGCCTGAACGAACAGTTCATTTTGGAAGGCAAGAAGATTTTCCAGAACCCGCGCAATACGGTCTCGGGTTCACTCAAGCTCAAGAGCGTGGCCGAGTGCAAGACGCGCCCGATGCGTTTCTTTGCCTACCACATTCCGCAGAGCAACAACGCCACACACGAAGAGAACCTGCAGCAACTCAAGCGCCTCGGGTTCCACACGAACGACTACTGGACTGCCGACACAGTCGACGAAATCATGAAGATTTCGGAGCAGATTGGCGCAAGCCGCGACAGCCTCCCCTTCGAAATTGACGGCATGGTCGTCAAACTGAACGACCTTGCCATGCAGCGTGCGCTCGGCACTACGAGCAAGAGCCCGCGCTGGGCCATCGCCTACAAGTTCAAGGCCGAACGCGCCTACACGCCGCTCCTTTCCGTAGAATTCCAGGTCGGCCGCACCGGTGCGGTCACGCCGGTGGCGAACCTTGCACCCGTGCGCCTCGCAGGCACCACCGTCAAGCGCGCCACCCTCCACAACTTCGACGAAGTCGCCCGACTGGACCTCCACTTCGGCGACACCGTCGGCGTCGAGAAGGGCGGCGAAATCATCCCGAAAATCACCGATGTCAAGAAGGACCTGCGCCCGGCGGGGGCCGTCCCCGTGACCGCCCCCGAAAAATGCCCCGTATGCGGAGAACCGCTCACGCACGTAGACGGCGAAGTCATCCTCCGTTGCGAAAACATGCACTGTGCGGCGCAGGTGCAATGTCTGTTCGAGCATTTCGTGAGCCGCGAGGCCATGAATATCGAGAACCTCGGCCCCGCCCTTATCGCAAGCCTAATTGCCACGGGCAAAATCAAGAGAATTCCGGACCTGTACCGCCTTACCATTGAAGACCTCGAGTCGCAGGAACGCATGGCCAAGAAAAGCGCCAAAAACGTCTACGACGCCATCCAGAAATCGAAGGAACGGAGCCTCGAGAACCTGCTGCACGGACTCGGCATCCGCTTCGTGGGCCGCACCAGCGCGAGGAACCTCGCCAAACATTTTCGCACGCTGGAAAAAATCCGCACGTCAACCGTCGAGGATCTGCAGAACGTGAACGACGTGGGCGAACGCATCGGGAAATCCGTCTACGACTTCTTCCATACAGAACGGTACACGCAGGAAATCGACGAACTCGTTGAACTTGGATGCCCCACCGAATTCAAGGGCGTCGTGAAGACACTTTTCCATGGACAGACCGCAGTCATCACAGGAACGTTGCCGACCATGGAACGTGAAGAGGCCCGCAAGCTCATTGAAGAAAACGGCGGCAAGGTATCGGGTTCCGTAAGCAAGAAGACGAGCTGGGTGCTCGCCGGCGAAGCGGCCGGAAGCAAGCTCACGAAGGCGAACGAGTTCGGCATCCCCGTACACGACGAAGCATGGCTCCTGGAGCAGATAGCCACTGCAGATTCCGGCGACATTTCGAGCGACGAAAACGATGGTAGCGAGAAGCCCGCGGCATCCCCTGCCAACGACAAAAAAGTTGCAGGCGATACGCCCGCAGCCGATGCAAACGGTCAACTTAGTCTGTTCTAGGGTGCGGCGCCTTCCGTACCCGATGCGCCTTCAGTGCCCGCAGCGGCATCCGGAGTAACAGCAGCCTTCTTCAAGTCAGCCTCGGTGACTTCGTTCTTCACACAGCGCAGAGAGAATGCATTATTCTCGAAATCCTCCGCACGCATCACTTCGTCCTTGCTGTTGATGAGGTTCCAGTAACCGGCGCCAACATCACCACCACCGGAAGCCTCCCAGAAGTACGTACTCGTACCGAGTTCCATGAATTCGCCATCACTATAACGCGCACCCGCCGGAATCGCATTGAAGCCCGAATACTCGGAAATGGGAGCTCCGCCCCGAGCCCAGCCCTCGCGGGTCTTGAGCGCAGCGGCCACGCTACCCTTCTTCATCTGTGCAATATCGGCCATCAACTTGTTCCATTCTTCCTGCGAAGGCACATGCCAACCGGCCGGACAAATGCCCTGATGTTCAACCGTTATCGCGCCTTCCACAGGATTCACGATAAAATCATCCGGAAGCCTCATTGCCACATGCCACGGATAAAGCCTTCCGTAACTACGGCAACGGATGTCCTTGTCTTCATAGCAGAAACTTCCCGGAGCGGCAAAGCGCAGGTTTTCGGCCATCCAGCGCTTACCTCCGATTTCAACCGTCTTGTAGCGGTTCTCATCGCGGGAATCAAAAAGCGCCGTGCTGTCATAGATTTCATCAACTCCGGGCGGGTCCATCACGCAACGCACCGGGAATGCGGCTTCCTTGCCCGAACTGTCGCGCACGATGTCGTCATTATCATAACGGAGCGACCAATAGAAGGCAGACACGGAATCCTTTTCTGCAGTACTCCAGAAACCAGTCACGGAATCCTTCCCGGTAAACGAAGAATACGTAGGCAGAATGCCGGACGGAAGCGCGTTGAACCCGAAACCGTTTTCGCCAGGCATCGAGTTTTCCGTTTCAGGCCAAACATCGCGCGCCTTAAGGTTCGTGCCTACAGGAACGGATTCATCAATATCCTTGATATAGGAATTCAGCCTTTCAAAGTCATAAATACTCGGAATATGCCATCCAACCGGGCATGCGCCCCTATGGACACGCCTCACGGAATCGCGCGCCGACTTCTCGGAGAATTCCTTAGAAAGCTGCATCGCGGCACTCCACGTGTAGAGGCGACCATACTTTTGGCAATTTTCAGGCTTTGCGGCATAGCAGAAACTACCCGGCACATCTACATCCAGATTCTTGGCCATCCACACCTGGTCACCCACGTGGATAGTGTAAATCGTCTTGTTCTGCACCTTCATCACCTCGGGCTTCACGACAACTGGAGGCGGCGGCGGATCCTTGATTTCGTATTGCCGGTCTTCGACACAACGGACCGAAACAGCCTCATCCTTGCCGGCCATTTCTTTTTCAAAGGTTCTCGTATCATACATAAGCGTCCAGTAATACGCACCGACGTTGTCTATTTCCAAGGACGACCAAAACTGTGCGCTACGCCCTATATCCATAAAGCCGCTGTACGAAGTCTTTTCACCAGCAGGAATGGCATTAAAGCCAAATTCATCGGTACCCGCCGGGAGGCGCAATTCGCGTTCCCACAAATCAGGGGACTTGAGGCTAATGCCAATGCCATCGCTTTTGCCCTTCTTGGCAACATAGTACTTCAACTTATACCATTCCTTATTCGTCGGCACATGCCAACCAGCAGGGCAAACGTCGTGATACTTTTTCCCTGACTTTGGAGCCTTAAACTTTTTAATCGAAACATAATTGTAATGGTCGACGAGCATCATGGCGGCGGCCCATGTATAGAGGCGGCCATACTGTTCACAGTTCGACTCCTTCTTTTCATAGCACTCGGTACCCTTGAGCTTGAAGCGAAGGTTTTCCGCCATCCAGCGATAAGTGCCTATCTGCACGGTTTTGTAAACCTGCTTGTCACGCGGGTCCACGAGATCTGGCATTGGGTTGACTGCGGCTAACACCATCGACGCCGAGAATGCCATAATGAAAAGAGGAGTCATGTATCGCATCATATAAATAAAATAAATACATTTTCCCCAAAACGGATAAGCCCCTCCCCTCAAAAAAAGCCCTCTAAACAGAAAAAACAAAAGAACCCACCGTAAGGTGAGTTCTTTAGTACCCCCAAGCGGACTCGAACCGCTGTTGCGGGAATGAGAATCCCGAGTCCTGGGCCACTAGACGATGGGGGCGTCAAGCGGGCTCAAATATAGCAAAGCCCGCCTAATTCGTCAATCCCTGTAGAACAGGTCGAGATTGCTTTCAACCGGAGTCGACTTCTCGATCTTGCTCACAAAATCATTGAACAATGCCGATGCAAAGAAGCGAGCACCGTTATCGTATTCTTGCTTCACGGCAGCAGCGACAGCAGCCTCTTCAGCAGGAGTCTTGCTGTTCACGCGCACCATCACGGCACCGAGATCCGTTTCGATGACCGGACCCCATTCGCCAACCTTCTGGCCATTAAGAACCTTGTAGAGACCCGTGCTGCTGTAGCCGAATCCGTTCACATAACCTTCGGCAGAAGATTTCATGTTCTGGACAAGAACCTTTTCGATTGCAACCGGGGTAGCAGTAGAATCGCCTTCAGCAGGAGCCTTCCATTCCTTAACCTTGTCTGCAACGGAATTCAGGTAGATGCCGGCAGCATTAGCAGACTTCTTCGTCTTCAAGGCAGTCTTGATGGATTCAAAGTACATGTCGAAGTCGCGATCGCCAGCCTTGAGTTCCTTGACCTTGTTGGCGAGCACGACAAACTTGCTGTTGCGGAGCACCGGAGAAACATTGCCTTCTTCTTCAGGAAGGTTTTCGTTGGGCCATGCGAAAGAAGTAAGTCCCTTGAGGTAACCGAGTTCAGGGATATTCTCGTTGCGGCCGACCCATCCGGATTCAGCAACTTCAAGATTCCTTTCCTTGGCGGCAGCGGCAAATTCCTTGCCGGCAGCCACTTCATTCTTGATGCCAGTCAGAATCTTCTCGAGGCTATCGACCGTCTCGGAAGAGGCGTTCACCACAAGCAGGATATGGCCGACATTCGCGGTAACCTTGCCGGTAGAATCAGTAGACTTGCCAAAGCTCTTGATGATGTGGTAACCGAACTGAGACTTGACCGGTTCAGAAACCGCACCGGAATCGAGAGCGAGAGCGGCCTTTTCGAATTCGGGAACGTAGACGCCGAGACCAGCAGGCTGAGAAAGGATACCGCCGTTTTCGGCGCTGCCCGGGTCTTCAGAAGAAATACGGGCCATTTCTTCGAAGGTAGCGGTAGAGGATGTATCCGCAAGCTGGAAGTAAATCGTCATCGCATATTCACGGACGCGTTCATCGTCGGCTGCAGTAGCGGCGACCGGAATAGACACGTACTGGAACTTGGCAGCATCGTTCTCAACGAAGAAACTATCGAGATGAGCATTGAAGTAACCCTTGACCATAGCGGTATCGACCACGTCTTCAGCCACGGCGAAATCGCTGGCAGAAGCAAAGGCCACATCGAGATCGAACTCGGTCATGCGGCGTTCGACGTTCCACTTGGCTTCAAGCGTAGTCGGATGGATGCCAGCGGAAACCAGAGTCTGGAGCTGATGCATCGGAATGTTCGTATTCTTCATTTCTTCTTCGAGCTGGAGCATCATGCCCCACTTGAAGGCTTCCGGCGTTTCGAGCCAGGCTTCGTAATCTTCCTGGGTGGCCGTCGTATCGGTAATGAACTTCGGGAGGCTTGCGATGTAGGCCTGGCTACGCTGCATCAGGTCTTCCTGCGAGGTAGCCTGCTGCTGGATAGCGTTGAGCCTGTACTGGGCTTCCTGAACCACGCGGCCGCGAACCGCCTGGAAATTGTTCTTGAATTCGGCCTTGAGTTCGGCGACCGAGGCTGCCAGTCCGGCCTTCTCGAACTGTTCGTCCAGAAGAATCTGACGGACGAAAGAACGGAAGATGTCGTTACGGAGCTGGGAGTACTGTTCGTCTTCAAGGTGCTGACCCTGGAACTGGTTCTGCTGAATCATCTTGAAGCGAGAGTCAAATTCCGCGTAAGAGATCTTGTGGTCATTCACAACACCGACAGGATAGCTTTGCGCAGTCTTCGGCACTCGGTCCATAGCCAGGAGACCCACGACAATACCTGCCGCGAAAATCACGATAATCCACTTGGCCTTTTCATTAATCCACGTTAACATAGAGTAGACTCCATTAAAATTTGTCGGAGCAAAATTTAGTAATAAATTCCAAACTCATTTATTTTACGTTCAAATAATGCCGAAATAGCGCATTTTTTCTATCTATGAACATAGAAAAATTAAAGATTCTCAACGGAGACATCGCATGTACGATATTTTGGTCCTCGGTGCAGGAATTTCCGGCTTAAGCGCAGCCATACACGCCGCCGAAAAAGGCCTTTCTGTCGTCATTCTCACCAAGGGCGCCAAGCCAGACGGCTCTTCGAACTACGCCCAGGGCGGTATTGCAACCGTCACCGAGAAGACAGACAAGTTCAAATTCCATATCGACGACACGCTCGAAGCCGGAGCCGGGCTCTGCAAAAAAGAACCCGTGAACATCCTCACCAAGAGCGGGCCCGCAACCATCAAGCAGCTCGTGAAGTGGGGCGTGCAGTTCACTCCATCGCCTGCCGACAAGACGCAGTTCGACCTTCACCTCGAAGGCGGCCACAGCCACCACCGCATATTGCACGCGGCCGACCTCACCGGTAAAGAGATCATGCGCGCGCTCCTGTGCGAACTTCACAAGCACAAGAACATACACTATATAGAGAACTGCTACATCAAGGACCTCATTTGCAAGGGCGAAGGCAAGGCTAAGCGCTGCGTGGGTGCAAAGATTATCCACCAGAAGACGGGCATTGTCGAAGACCTCTACGCGAAGGCTTCCATCCTTTCTACCGGCGGCGCCGGACGCATCTGGCAGTACACCGTATGCCCGCCCGACAGCTGTGGCGACGGCATGGCAATTGCAGCCCGTGCCGGTGCTGCACTGCAAGATATCGAGTTCATGCAGTTCCACCCGACCAGCCTCTACGCACCTAGCCTCAAGAAGCCGTTCCTGATTTCGGAAGCGGTACGCGGATTCGGCGGCATCCTCAAGAATTACAAGGGCGAAGAATTCATGAACCAGGTGCACCCGCTGCACTCGCTTGCGCCCCGCGACATCGTGGCACGCGCCATCCACAGCGAAATGCAGCGACTCGGCAAGCCGAACATGTTTATCGACCTCTCGGGCCGCACCCCGAAGGATATCAAGAGCCACTTCCCGAACATCTACGCGAAGTGCCTTGACGCTGGCATCGACATCACGAAGGAATGGATTCCCGTGGTGCCCGCAGCACACTACATGTGCGGAGGCGTACTGGTCGACACCTGGTCCCGCACCGAAATCAAGGGCCTGTACGCCTGCGGCGAAGTCGCCGCGACGGGCGTCCACGGAGCAAACAGGCTTGCATCGAACTCGCTCCTCGAAAGCGTGGTCTTTGCCGTACGTGCGGTAGACAACATCCTCGAAAGCGGGCTCCTGAAAGACAAGATTGCAGTAAGCAAGTCGCGCAAGCAGGAAGTCGTAAGTTTCGGCAAGGCCGCCTTCTGGAAAAAGCGCCGCGCCATGTTGCAAGACATGATGTGGACGCACTGCGGTATCGTCCGCACCGTCGCAGGCCTGAACCAAGGTCTCAAAATCATCGAGGACCTAGAAAAGGACATCCAGGCGGCCATCAAGAACAAGGAAACCGAGAACTTCCACTTCATCGAGTTCCAGAACGCATTGCAGGTTTCCAAGATGATCCTCATCGCGGCACTCCACCGCAAGGAATCTCGCGGCCTGCACTACATTCTTGATTACCCGAACCTCGACCCGAAAACAAAGCACCATACCATTTATCTGGACGATAAGAAGTAAGCGAGAAACCTAGTATGGCCGAAGCGAAGACGAGCACAGCAAGGAAACCCCGCAAGGAAGCCCTCCCGAAAAAAATCGGGGGTTACACTCCGACGCAGATGCTCGGGCACGGCGCGATGGGCAACGTATGGCTCTGTCACGACGAATCGCTCGACCGCATGGTCATCGTGAAACAGATGGTTCCGAAACTCTTGGACCAGGATTCGTTCATCCTGCGCTTCCAGCAAGAAGCAACCATTCTCGCCCACCTGAACCACCCCGCCATCGTGGTGCCCTACGCCCTCTGGAAGGAGAGCGACGGCCAGCTTTCGCTTTCCATGGAATTCGTGATGGGCAAGAACCTTCGCGAGATTCTCGACGTGAACAAGCAGCCGCCCGTATGGGTCGTGATGGCCATTCTCCACGAGATTTTCCTCGCCCTGAGTGTCGTACACCGTGCAGGCATCGTGCACCGCGACTTGAAGCCCGCCAACATGATGGTCGACAAGGACGGGCGCATCCGCCTGCTCGATTTCGGCGTCGCGCACGTGGACAAGGAATACGAAGACGACCCGACGCTCACCATGGCCGGTTCACAAATCGGCACTGCCGCCTACATGAGCCCGGAACAGACCATCGGGAACGAGGCTACTCCGGCCTCCGACCTGTTCAGCATGGGCGTCATCGCAAGCGAAATGCTGCTGGGAGAGAACGTGTTCCGTGGCGAATCGCTCAACCAGACCCTGCAAAACATCCGCAGGCTAAAGATTGGCAAGCAGGCCTTCCCCGAAGGCACACCGAAGGCTCTCATAAAGTTGATAATGCGCCTCCTCGAAAAGAAGCCTTCCAAGCGTCCGCTTTCCGCCGCCGACGTGGCCGACGAACTCAGCCGCATGCTGCGCGCCTACCCACGCGACCTCTCGCCCTACCTCGCCGAATGGGTCACCGCTACAGTGAAGGGTTCGATTCCCGCAATAGAACCGAAAACATACCCGAGCTGGTCGAAAAAAATGTTTATTATTGGGCTTGCGACCGGTATTATCATTCCTTCGACAATATTCACCCTTTTGCACATACTCTAACGGACTAACATGAATTGGATTGACATTGTTTGCCTCGTTTGCGTACTCGTATTGACCCTGATTGGCGTATGGCGCGGGTTCCTGAAGGACCTGTTCCGCCTCATCGCATGGGTTGCCGCCATTGCCGGCGCCTACTTTGCAAACGACCTCCTTGCCGATACCATTTCAAAAAATCTCGATATCAGCGGATTCACCGTCACGCTCGTCTGTATCTGCATCGGGTTCCTCATTCCGTTTATTACACTGTTCATGATTGGGCACTTTGTACAAAAGTCCATCGAAAAGACTACCGTGGGCAAAGTGAACCGCATTTTTGGCGGGCTCTTCGGGGCATTCCAGGCTTGGATTATCTGCGCCATATTCTTGTCCATTCTCCACATTTTGCCGGTCACAGGCAACCTGCAGGAATCGCGCAACGAATCTATCGCCTACAGTTTTTACAAGTTCAATCTCGAGATACTCGGATTCTCTTCCGAAGAACCTGATTTGATTGGCATGGCCGAAAAGAAGGCGACGGAACTCAGCAAGGAAATTACGGACAAGGCCGTCGAAAAGGTCAAGGAGACCACGACGCAGGCCGCCGAGCAGGCCAAGGACGCCGCCATAAAGGCCGCTACACAAGCCAAGGATTCCCTAGCCAAGAAAGTCGAAGTAAAGGCTGACTCGGCCGTTTCGGCCGTCAAGGAAAAGGTCGAAAAAGCCACTAAGTAGTTTACGCAAGCCTTTTTGCGCAGGCTTCCGCATCGCGGACAATCTCTTCTTCGCCGTCCACGTGGCGGCCACGCATCACGAACTTTCCGTTACAGATAACCGAATCGATGCTGCTGCTGTCGGCGGCATACACCCAGTTGCTCACCAGATTGTGGCTAGGTACCATGCGTTCGTTCTTCAGGTCAACCAGCAGGCAATCTGCCAGGTAGCCTTCCCTGATTTCGCCGGCATCCATTAGCCCGTAGGCACGAGCCGCGTTCACCGTTGCCATTTTAAGCGCATCGTACGCAGGCAAAGTTTCGGCACCACCCTGCACCTTCGCAAGCAAAGCCGCAAGCTTCATCTCTTCGTGCATGTCGAGGTTGTTATTAGAAGAATCGCCGTCCGTACCGAGGGCGACCTTGGCGCCAGCACGCAACAGGCAGTCAATCGGCGGGATTCCGCTAGCCAGTTTCAGGTTCGAACACGGATTCAGTACAGCCGTTGCGCCGGATTCCACAAAAACCTTCATGTCATCGTCCGAAAAATGGACGCAGTGCGCCGCGGCAAGTTTTTCATCGAGCAGCCCGGCACGTTCCAGCAGGCGTACAGGGCTGCACCCATACTGCTTTTCGCAATCTTCCAGTTCCTTTACCGTTTCGGAAAGGTGCGTATGGACAAAGAAGTTTTCCGCACGCGCAAAGTCGGCACAACGCTTCAGCATCTTCTCGCCCACCGTATAAACGGAATGCGGAGCAACCGTAAGGCTTATGCGATCCGATTCACCCGTATGGGCAGCCAAAAACTTAAAATTGCCCTCTATCTGTTCTGCCGTCATGAGCGATTCCGCAAACGTCACGCCCACCGCAGCACGGATGCCCATTTCCTCAACTATCTTGATGGTACGTTCACGATGCCAGTACATGTCGGCAAAGAACACCGTCCCGGATTTTATCATCTCGAGAACGGCAAGGCGGCAAGCCAACTCGATATCGCCACCCGTAAGTTTGGCCTCGAACGGCCAGATGTATTCCTGCAGCCACCTCTGCAGCGGCATATCGTCGGCATACCCGCGCAAGAGCGACATGGCAGCATGCGTATGCCCGTTGTAAAATGCAGGAAAAACGGCAAAACGGGAGCAGTCCACGACTTCGGCACCCGCAGACTCTTCTGGCGAGACATTCCCAATGCGGGCAAAGCGATTCCCCGCAATCAAGATGTCGGCAACACGAGCCCCGTCCTGAGCAGGCAGGAATGCCGATTTCAATAAAATCTTTTTCATGGCTCCTCCAACCGTCAAGAGAACTACTCGCGGTTTTCCAGCAGTTTCTGTACCGACTGCGCGTAGGCCTGCAAGCTCGGGTCACGCGCGCCCATCAGCAAGATGGTGTCGCCGGGCTGGGCGCATTCCACCATCTTTTTCGCGCACTCGTCGCGGTTCTCGATGTAGATGGCCTCGCAGCCCTTCAGCAACAAGTCGTCGGCAAGGTCGCCCGCACTGATATCGCGCGTCACGGTACCGCCCGCATAGTAGATTTCGCTGAAGAACATCATGTCGTTGTCGCGGTCATCGTCAAAGTCCTTCGGGCGAAGCGTCTTCGCAATAAATTCCACAAGGTCCTTGCGCAAGAAGCGCGTGGGCCCGAAGCCATGCGGCTGGAACCAGGCAATCACGCGACCATCGGTAAAGTCCTGTGCGCTCCTGATGCTTGCGGCAATCTTTGCGGGGTTATGCGCGAAGTCATCGACGAGGGTGACGCCATTGAACGTCCCCAGAATCTGGTGACGGCGGAACACGCCCGGGAACGTGGCTAGCGCGTCGGCACACGTATGGAGCGACACGCCCGCAAAGAGCGCCGCAGCCGTTGCCGCAAGGGCATTTTCCATGTTATGCTTGCCCGGGAGCGGCACTTCGAAATTCACGAGTTCCGCCTTATGGCGCACGCGGAACTTGATATGCGTACCAGCGGTCTTGAAGTCCGTGCCCTGCACGCCCACGTAGTTCTCGAACCCGAAATCGAATTCGCGGCCCGCGCTGAACTTCTTTGCCAGCGGGTGCGCGTCGTTCACGATGAGGATCTTGCCGTTGTCCAGAATGTTGTGGCTGAACTTGAGGAAGATTTCCTGCAGTTCGTTCATTTCCTTGTGGTCCTTGTCCACATTCAAAATGAGCCCTATTTCCGGCTCGTAGCGCACGAGCGTTCCATCGCTTTCGTCGGCTTCCACAACGAGCCATTCGCCCTTGCCACTGACTGCGTTACCGATCTTGCCTTCCTTCTGCAGGTTCACGAGGCCAGCACCCGTCATCACGGAAGGTTGCAATCCGGCATACTGCAGAATGTGGTAAATCATCGCGGTCACGGTGCTTTTACCGCTTGTACCGCTCACGGCAATCGTGCGGGCTTCCTTCGAAATCTTCGCGAGCATTTCGCTGCGGTGCATTACGGGGACGCCGAGTTCCTTCGCGCGCTTCAAATCGGGGTTCGTGTCCTCGATGGCGGTACTCACCACCACGGCGGTCAAGCCGGCAACAACGCCCGAGCCGTCCTGCGCAAAGCACTTGATTCCGCAGTCCTCGAGCTGGCCCATCACGAGCGGCTTTTCACACTTGCCCGCCAGGAATTCACCGAACTGACGGTCGGAGCCACTCACCGCGACTCCCTTGCCCGCCAAGTACTGAGCGATGGCACTCATGCCCACGCCAGCAACACCGATAAAGAAGTAGGATTCAGCCATCGTTCAAAACCTCAAAATCAAAGCAAGTCCGGGTCAATCGTGGGTTCGTAACCGGGTTCCACGAAGTCCTCGGTCGCAATTCCCTTCTTGCGCGCAGCCTTCATCTGCTTGATGAGTTTGCGTTCGGCTGCTTTCGCCTTGCGGTGTGCGGCCGTAGCCGCCTTCTCGGCATGGCGCTGGGCACGGGTCTTACGTTCCTTCAGTTCCGGGAAAACGCATTCGTCGAACTTGTCGAGCGAGCCCTCATCGATTTCCTCTTCGAAGCCTTCGTCAAAGCGGATGTCCGCATCGAAGTCGCGGAAGCCTTCCTCTTCGTCGAACACCGGCGCATCTGCCGGGCATTCCTTCTTCAGGAACTTGAGCACCTTCGCGAACGGTTCTTCCAGCGGGACCTTGAACTTCATCTTCTTGCCCGTGCGCGGGTGGATGAGTTCAATCTTTACCGCCTGCAATAACTGAGCAGGAGCCATCTCGAGAACCTTCGCTGCGATATCCTTCATCAGGGGCGGCACGCGGTTCAGGCTTTCTTCACGGCCATCGTAGAGCGGGTCGCCCACCACCGGGTGGCCCGTATAACGGCTATGCACGCGAATCTGGTGCGTACGGCCCGATTCGAGCTGGAGTTCGAGCAAAGTAGCAATCGCAAAGAACTGCTTGGCCACGAAATGCGTGCGGCTTTCCTTGCCACCCTTCACCACCGCCATCTTGAGGCGGTTCTTCGGATTGCGCCCGATAGGAGCGTCAATGCAGCCTTCCAAGTCACGCGGGCAGCCCCACACGAGCGCATTGTAGGTGCGGTGCAGCGTGCGGGTTTCGAGCTGGTGCGCCAAAAGCCTGTGGGCGGCATCGTTCTTGGCTACCACCATGAGGCCCGGCGTATCCTTGTCCAGGCGGTGCACGATACCCGGGCGAAGCGGGCCATTTACCTGCGACAGGTTGTCCTTAAAATGATGCAGAAGGCCTGCGGCAAGCGTACCCCTGCTCACGCCGTTACCCGGATGCACCACCAGGTTGCGAGGCTTGTTCAGTACGACAATGTCTTCGTCCTCGTACACGATGTCGAGCGGGATTTCTTCGGGCTCAAGCGTACTCGATTCTTTCTCGATGAGCTTTTCCACGACGACAACCATGCCTGTTTCCACGCGGAAATTCTTGGCGGCAGCAACGCCACCCACCTTCACCTCGCCTGCGGCAATCAATTTCTGCACGTCGGTGCGCGACACGTTTTCCATCACGCCGACAAGGAACTTGTCTATGCGCTCGCCGTTATGCTGTTCTTTAACAATGTAATTCATGCCTAATCCTTCGGCTCGGTTGCTTCAGACTCATTCGATTCCGGGTTCGCTTCGGTCGTCTTGGAATCGGCAAGTTTCTGCTTCTCTATTTCCTTTTCTTCCTTAATCTGCTTATGCACCTTCTTCAAGAGCACCGGGGAAAGGATAATTATCGCGACACCGACCGTTACGAACGAATCCGCAACATTGAACGTCGGGAAGCGAGTCATGATAAAGTCCGGCAAATCGCAGTCGATAAAATCCACCACCATCTTGAGGCGCATGCGGTCGATAAAGTTGCCCACAGCACCACCAAGAATCATCACCACACCAAGACGGCTCATCCAGTCACGCTTGTCGATATTCCTGTAAAAGAAGAACATCACTACGCACGCCACGATAGAAATCAGTATGAAGAACACTGTCGGCGAAAGGAACGGCATCAGGTCCTGCGGGCGACTGCTAAATGCGGCCCCCTTGTTGAACACCAACTGGAATCGCACCAGTTCGCCAATCACGTTGATGATGTCGTGGTTCGGCGCTCCCGTCTCGTTCGTGAACCGAGCAAGCGCCCAGAGTTTGGTCAACTGGTCAGCGACAATGCTAAAGACAATAACGCCAATATGGAACGGCCACTTATTGTAGAATTTCATTCGTTACCGGGCGGCTAGATGCCCGCCTCCTTCTTCAAATTCGTATAGGTTTTCTCAATCCACTTGTCCGAATAGAAATGTGCAGTCGTTGACTTCACGATTTTCTTCACGGTATCGCGTGAAATCTTCACCTTCCTGTCGCTGGCAAAGAGGCTCGAACCGTCGCCAATGAGTTTCATGTTCTCTGCCGCCATAAAGAGCGGCCACAGGCAAAACAGGCGGGTGCGCATCTTCACGTTCGGCACGAGTTTCGTATAGGCGATGGCATCGTCCAGGTGTTTCCACGCCTTCGCCACAAGTTCCCCCATCACCGCAGCACGGCGGGCATTGAAGTCGGCACGGAATTCTACCGAAGCTCCATCCGAACCCGCAGCCGGCACGTCGAACATCTCGTACGAATGCGCGAAGCCGTGTCGACGGCAAATCTCTTCGGGAACAAAGCACACCCTGCGGGTAGAATCTTCTACGCAGTCCTTCACGATGTTCGCCACCTGGAGCGCAAGCCCAAAGCTCACGTCGAGTTTCTGCATCTCGGCCTTGCGTGCATCGCTGATGAGGCATGTATCCGCAGCAAACAGGTTTGTGAGCAACTTCCCGACAATGCCCGCCACATAATAGCAGTATTCATCCAGGTCGGCGACGCTTTCGAGCGTAAACCATCCCGAACTCAGCGCCGCTTCTTGCCTTTGCGCAAACTTCGCCATACCACCGCACATCTCGATGGTCACGTCGCGCACCGGAGCAGCATAGACCTCGGGCAGTTCCTTCAGGAGCGGCAGCACCACGTGCGTATGCAGGCAGAGGTTCATGTACGGGTGGTCAGACTTGCGCCAGCTTTCGGGCAGGGCGCCCTCGAACGCAGACACGGCCTCTTCCTTCAGGTCGGGCGTGCGGAATATGTCGGCAAAGAGCCCGAGCAAGGTTTCCTTTTCGGAGGCTTTCATGTCGGGATCGTCTTCCACCGTATCGGCGATACGCAGGTAAAGGTAGGCAAGCAAAATGCTCTTGTGCAACTTGCCCTTGAGCACATTGATGTTAAGCGCAAACGTCCTCGAAACCAGGAGAAGAATCTCTTCGGCGTACAGCCACGCCTTCTTCCCTTCGAGAACTTCCTCACCCATACCGAGCGTATCCAAGATATTCCTAGACATACATCGTCTCCGCATAGATATCGGGCGGAATCTTCTTTGTTCTGGCCATTGCATTCAGGTACTTCCAGAACCGGCCATGCGCCTCGGCGTTCCTAAGTTTCTTCGCGAAGCTCCATACCGTACGGTTATGGACATCGGTTTCGCTCTGGAAATTGCCCTTCCTTTCGGACTGGTAGCGCACTTTGCGGTATTCCAGGAAATACGCCGTCTCGAATAGTGCCGAAATCCGGCGCATGGCTCCGCGGTAGAGCGCAAGTGCGAAAAGCAGGAACACAGGAATACCGGCAAACGCATACTCGGGCGGGCAAACGGCAAACTTGTGGAAAGCCCAGAAGAGCGTCACCGAAAGCGCAAGCGAGGCGACAAGCGAAAATACGAAGTTCTTCACTCGCAACTTGGCCACCCAACCGGGGGTCTTCGTGACCTTTTCTGGCAGGCAGGCCCATTTCTTCCCTTTTTTTACCATTTTTCGCAAATAGAGGGGGTACGAAAAGCGGTAGAACCAATAATAGAGGAGGGCCCAGAAAAGTACCGGGACCCAAAATGCATAATCCATAACTTGATAGAGATCCATACTGCGCAAAAATATAGAAATTTCGGTAAGTCGGTCTCCCCCGACCCAGCCAGTCGCCACGCCGCACAATGCCGTTAATTTGTTCACAATCAATGAAATACAGGCAGACACTCTCAGCCCCGCCAAAGGGCTTTTTCGCTAACACAATGAACATCAAGGACTTACACTGCCAGTCCGACCCCTAAAAAAGGTCATTTTTAGGGTTATTCCGGCAGACTTATCAACACACCCACCCTTTTTTATTAAATTTCTTAATCGCCTGTTGATAGATTTGAAATTTACCGGGAACAAGCGCACGAGGATAGACCGATATGCAGATTGACTGGGAAAGATGCCTGAACTATTTACGCGGAATGCTCTCCGATTCCGTATTCAAGACGTATTTCGCACAGACCAAGATGGTGAACCTAACCACCGGCCACGCCGTGATTTCCGTGCCCCCCGGACTGGACACTAAGGTCTACTCCGCTTACAAGGAACTTATCAAGCTCGGTTGGAAAGAAGCAACCCACAGCGACACCCCGATGGAATTCGAGTTCCAGCCGCAGGAAGTCGTACTGCAGCAGGCCGCCGCCCCGAGCGTCGACAACAACTTCAAGGATTTTATCAAGCCGAGCGTTCCGCTTTCGAACAGCTTCCGCTTCGAGAACTTCGTCCCCGGAGACAAGGCCCAGCTTGCATTCAACGCCGCCCTCGCCGTCGCGAAGAACCCGTACGGTACGCAGTACAACCCGCTTTTCATCTACGGACCTTCGGGCCTCGGCAAGACCCACCTGCTGCAGGCCATCGGCAACTACGTGCTCGAAGAAGACCCCGCCAAGCGCGTATGCTACCTCACCAGCGAAGACTTCTCACAGCAGTACATGAAGTGCCTGCGCGAAGGTCGCGTGACAGAAATGAGTGATTTCTATCGCAATGAAGTGGACATTCTCCTCATCGACGACATCCAAAATTGGACCGGCAAGTACGAGACGCAGAACGAATTCTTCCTCATCTTCAACGCGCTGCACCAGGCCGGCAAGCAGATCGTGCTTACCTCCGATGCTCCCGCGGGCGAAGTGAAGAACCTCTCCGACCGTCTCGTGAGCCGCTTCTCCTGGGGTCTCACCGTCGACATCCAGCCGCCCGACGTAGAAACACGCGAAGCCATCCTCCACAAGAAGGCGGAAGAACGCCACCTCGACATCAGCGAAGACGTGCTCCACTTCCTCGCCGAAAAGATTGCAAGCAACGTGCGTAGCCTCGAAAGCGCCATCATCAAGCTCACGCTCCAGTCGAGCCTGATGAACCACGACATCGACATGAGCATCGCACAGAAGGTCGCCGCCGAAATAGCTCCGACACTGCGCCGCCGCGTAAGCCTCGACGCCGTTCTCCACACCGTGTCGCAGCATTACGAAGTTGCCGAATCCAAGCTCACCGAGCCCGGACGCGGCACCAAGGAAATCTCGAAGGCGCGCCAGGTGGCCATGTATCTCATGCGCGAATGTTCGTCCATCAGTTTGCAGAGCATCGGTTCACGTTTTGGCGGCAAGGACCACTCCACCGTCGTTCACGCCATCAAGAGCGTGAAGAAGGAAATGGAAACCGACGCCGCTTTCGCCCGCCTCATCGAAGGCCTCAAGAACTCCATCCACGACTAACGGGATCAAGATGAACTTCTCAAAATCCTTTGCCCTGTGCGCTGCCATCGCGGCAAGCGCAGTTTTCGCACAATCGCAAACAGCACCCGCAGCAGAACAAGCCGCCGGCGAATCGCTCACCATCATCGGCGTGGGCGACATCATGATGGGCCTCAACTACCCCGACGAAAAGCCCGCGCTCCCCACACAGGACGGCGAACTCACCTTCTCCGAAGTGAAGGATATCCTGCGCGATGCAGACCTCACTACCGGCAACCTCGAAGGAACTCTCCTGAACAAGGGCGGGCTACCGAAACCCTGCTGCCGCGTGACCAAGAAATCCGGCAACTGCTACTGCTTCCGTTCACCCGAGCACTACACGAAGCACTTGCTCGATGCGGGCTTCGACTACGTGAGCGTTTCGAACAACCACTCCGGCGACTTCGGCAACGAAGGCAAGATCGGCACGATGCGCGCCCTCAATGAGGCAAACCTCGCCTACGCTGGTTTCGAGAACAGCTGCGAACAGAGATTCCTCGAACTGAACGGCGTTCGCTATGGGTTCGCCTCGTTCTCCGTAAGCAGCGGGACGCTGACCGTGTTCAATACCGAAAAGGCCAAGAAGACTATTGCCGCACTGCGTGACAGCGCCGACATCGTCATCGTCACGATGCACGTGGGCGCAGAAGGATCCAAGTACACGCATGTCACGCGCGAGATGGAAGAATTCCTGGGCGACAAGCGCGGCAACCCCTACGAATTCGCACGCCTCGCCATCGACGCAGGCGCCGACGTAGTGTTCGGTCACGGCCCGCACGTGCCGCGCGCCATCGACCTCTACAAGGGAAAATTTATCGCCTACAGCCTCGGGAACTTCGCGACATCGACCAGCGTGAACATCACTGGCGTCACGGGTTACGCCCCCATCGTGAAGATTACCGTCGACAAGAAGACAGGCAACTTCAAGGAAGGCCAGATTTACTCGTTCATTCAGAGGGGCAACAACGGCGACCGCAAGCCCACGCGTGACGACAAGGGCGCCTGCATCAAGCTCATGAAGGAACTGACCGAGCAGGACATTCCCGAAGCCGGCGTGAAGATTGCCGACGACGGAAAGATTACGCTCAAGTAAGCAGTATTGCTCGAAATTATTTCTCAGTTCGAAGAACCGGCCAGTAGCTTTCGGGTTTCTGGTTCAGGTAAGTCAGGCGCGTCCAGGTTTCATCGCGGAAGCAGCCGCCCACCATGAGTTCGTCGAGCTTGCCCGTAAAGCCGCCCACCTCGAAGTAGGCGCGGACACCGACAGAATCGCTTCTGTCGGAGGGCTCCAGCGAGAACGTCACCTTCGTATCATCCCAATCGGATTTTTCCGGCGAGGCCGAAACTTTAGCATCGTTCAGGTAGAACACCGTCTGTTCGAACGCACGCCTGCTGAACGCCACGTATGTCCATTCGCCCGCCTTGATTCCGTCCATGCCCGAAGCCCAGGAAACCTTGAAGCTTGCGGTATCGGCGCTATCTGCAGGATTCGCCACATGATATATTTCCACGACAAAGCCCTTTTCGGGAACATAGAGCAGCGCGTACTCCTTCGCCTTCTCGAAGATGGTCTGTTCCTTGTCGAGCGCATCGAGTTCCACCCACGTCGAGAAGCAGAAGTATCCGTCTTCATCAAAAGACATGTTCACTTCGCGCGTCGTATCCACCCTGGCGGAGCTCTTGACATAGAACGAGCCTGCGGAATCCATTTCTATTCCTATTCCGACAACGCCTTCGGTTATCGCATCAGCATCGACCGAGCCAAAAGCCGTGCCGTCAAAGTCCCCCATCTCGGCATAATCCGTCTGGGGAGAAACCGCATAGCCGAAATGCCACACCAGTGAGTAGCTTCGGTTCGTGGGGAACACATCGAATGCATAGGCCGGATTAAGCAGACCATCGTAGGAAAGTTCCAAGGAATCGGTCACGTTCAGCGAATCCACCCTCACCCAGAGCACGACTTGTTTGGTTTCCACACCGTAACCGGGGGTTGCCAACTCATGGTAGGATATCGGGAGTTTCTTGCTGCGGGAACCGTCCTTCGAAATGCGAACGGCCTCCCAGCGGCCCGTAATGTACTGCAGCGAATCGAAATTGCAGTTTTCTTCCGTAAGGCGAAGCGCAATCGGGATATCGGTCACGGAAGACGTCAGCGTATCGACCCCCTCGGGGAGCGAAAGCGGAGCCTTCCAGGTAAAGGAGACTGAATCGTGCGGAATCACGACATCCGGTTCAATCGCGCTCGGAATCAAGATTGTTTGGGTATCGCCCGGAGCGACCTCGACTTCAAAAACAGACGACCAATATAAATCGTCAAAGTAAATCTGCAAATCAAGTTCACCTGCAGGCAAGCTATCCACAACCAATTCATGAAAATCACGAATCGACGTTTCCCTGCGGATGGTCGTTCCCGGAACAACAACAACGACCTTGTGTTCATTATAAGAATCCACCAATTCAAGCTTTACCACGCCCGGCGCACGCAGCGTATCGCTCACGGCAACGGAATCGTCTTCGGCAACCTTCACACCCCGCACCAGCAGGCGCTTGCCCGACTGTGCGTGGAAGGCTTCAAGAGCATAAGTTCCATCAGGTACGGAATCCAGGCGGTAATGGCCCTTGTCGTCAGTTTCAGTGGAATATGCCGCAGGAAGTTCCGCATCGGTCATGGCGTCGTAGCCCTCGGGCACGCACTGCACATGCGCATTCACGGCCGGCTTGCCGCCGTCCAATACCAAGATACCTGCAAGTTCCGGGGAACCCGTCTCGGCACTGTTGCCGGCAACTTTGTCACTTGAAGAACATCCTGCAAAAAACGCCATAAAGGCCGCCAACAAGGCGACCGTTACTGATTTTATGTTTTTACAGGACTTCATCGATACCAATATAACTAAGAATTGGAAAAAAAAGGAATATTTATTGCAAATACCTGCATTTTATAGAGCCCGCCGTGGTGTATTCCACCACGATGACCCGCGCAGCGGGCATTTTCGCAGGCTTTTTATAGCCAGCGAACAACGGGCGCCCTTGCATGTCGAACATGCGGTAGTAGGCGGTTTCGGCCTCGGTCGCCCTATTTACACGTTGAGCAATCGGGGTCATTCCGCTGCTCGATTCCACGAATTCGCCCGAAGAAGATGCCGGTTTGGCACTCGAAGACGACGCGGGAGCATTCGGGTCGGTCACCACGATGCGGCCGCTCTTGACAAAAGTCGAATCGTTGTTGGTGGCCGTGACGGTAAAGGCGAACTCGCCCGCTTCCGCAGGAGTCCCGCTGATGGATATCTTGCGGTTTGCCTTATCGATGCTGGTCGTAACGCCCGTCGGGAAGCCCTCGGGCACGACCGTCTCGGCGCCGCTCCAGGTGTAGCAGAAATCTACAATCGGTTCGCCCAGATTGATGCTCTGGCTGCTGGAACCCCCACCGCACTTTACAACCTCAGGGTAGGCAGTCCCTTCGACAGAGAAGGTCACGAACGCGGACATCTGCGAAAGACCCGAATTGTCCGTCACCACGGCAACCGCGGAATACACGCCCGGTTCAAGCCCGCTCGCGTCTACCTGGTAGGGAGCGCTTGTCGCAGAGCCAACCAAAGTATTGCCCACATAGAAGGCGACGCTCTTCACGGAACCGTCGTTGTCCTTCGCATCGGCCTTCAAGGTCACCGTCGCACCGACATCAAACTTCGCGCCTGCCGCAGGGGCGGTCATAGAAACGCTAGCCGCCTTGTTGCTCAGGCCAAAAGCCTGGTTGTATTCGGGCATCTTGCCGTAGCGGCCACCCACGCCCACAAGTTTCGGGAGGTCGGTAGGAAGGCTTGAATTGCCGCGTAGTTCGTAAGAATAAGAAGGCGTAAAGACATTGTCGTTGAACGCCGACGCCTGAGATGTTCCATTGTTGTTATAGGGGGTGGAGCTCTTTGCTCCGGTGACCGTCGTATTCTTGAACTTGATCAAGGAATAGGCATCCTTTCCGGCCACCTGAATTTGCGGATTTTTCACATAGTTGTTTTCGTAAAGGACTTGCGTCTTCTTGTCGCTTTTCCCGGAGGCATCAATCACATGCCAGTGGTTGTAATCCACATAGGAATTGTAGATGTGGACCATCGAGGCGTAGGAACCATCCGCCTCGCTCGTCACCTTGGGAACGCGTCCGAAAGAATTGTGCCAATAGACATTCGCAAAAGTCAGCTGCGCCGTTTCAACCAGGTGCATATACGGATCGTAATAGTAGCAGTTGTACTCGTTGCTGCCATCATAGTCTAGATACGAAACGGTGATGCCCTTGACATATTCCAAGTCCATGCCGTCGCTAATCCACTTGTAGCTGATGTGGTCGAACCACATATTTTCAACTTCCTTGCCGCCGCTGCCGCTCACTTCGAGACCATCGCCCCCCTCAATAAGGTGCGGGTTCACATCGTAAAGGGCCAAGTTGCGATAAATGTTGTTCTTGGCACCTTCGTAGGAACGGTTTGACCACGAAACACCGCGCATATTTGCGCCACGGCCCATACCCACGAGGCTCTTGTTGCCCTTGGTCGTAATCCAGTTGCTCCAACTCTTGATTTCGCCCGCAGACACCATCGTGGTCTGTTCGCTAAGGCCGGAACAGCTGTTCTGCGTAAAGCTGATACGATAAAAGGTGTTGTTGGAATTGACAGTGTTGCCACAAGAAGACTTGCACCAAGTCCATCCCGAATTGGCGGCAGATGTGGCCGCATCTACGAACTTTCTGAAGTCGTAAGTACCTTCGGGCACAAGGATTGTCACCGCATCGTTACTCTGCATATGCTTACGGATAGTGGCGGTATCGCTCGCGATGACGATGTTACCCGCATCGCCGCCGGTGGTATTGGCGCCGAAGCCTTCGGCCTTCACGTTGAATGTGAAAAGCAGGACGGCCGTCGGGTCAGTTTCCGCGCCGCTCCAGATCCACTTGGCCTGCGTATTCGCGGCAAATCCCGTAAGGGCAGCCCCGCTCGGGAGCTTGTTGCTCGCATAGTTCAGGGTTGTCGCACCACCCCACTGGCTAAGATCGCGCCCCTTGTTCTTCCAGGAGTTGTTACCCACCGTAGGTTTCGCCTTCCAAGCGCTGCCGGAATAGTAGGACTTGTCGAGGTCATCAATCTGCACAAGAACACCGGGAGCGCCCTGGCCGTTCACGCCCACGACCGAAATCGCATTCTCGCCGGGCAGGAAAGTCATCGGAACAAAGCGCACGCGGCCCGCCTGGTTGTCTTCGGCAAGGAGCGCGCCATTGTGGTAGAGCCTGTAGCCGCCATCGGCCACAATCCAGATACCCGGACCTTCGCCCGCATTGTACGTCGCGGCCACCAGCTGCGAACCCACCTTGTCGCCACCACCGTAGGCGGCGTCGCCCGGAAGCGACACCACCTCGGAGGGGCTTATCGCCGCGGCGGCAATCCACACTCCGCACGCCACGGTTCCAAACATCCTTTTTATCATAATACACCCTTTCCCGGACAACGCAAACATTTGCACAACTTTCGCGGGAACTAGGTAAAATCTACCTTGTAAAAGTGATTTCGCCCACACTTTTCTTTTGACATCCCGATTTAGCGTTGTTTCTGGACAACGAGAAAACATGGCCGACGCATTCTCTTCCGAGCATTTTTCTTACATTTAGGGCATGGGCGAAAAGAAACCGTCAAAAAAAATCTTCGAATACCTGGACTACCGGGAATTTCTGAAAGATTACTACAACGCCAAGAAGGAGGCGAATCCCGCCTTCTCTCTCCGTGTATTTTCGGACAAGATCGGTTTCAAGGCCAAGGATTTCATCAGCCGCGTGATGAACGGCGACAAGAACCTTTCGAGCCAGAGCATTTCCAAGGTCGCAAGCGGCCTTAGGCTCGGCAAACACGAGACAGAATTTTTCATAGTGCTCGTCAAGTTTACCCAGGCAGAAACCACCGAAGAACGCAACGGCGCATTCGAAGAAATGCAGGCCATACTCAAGGTGGTTCGCTTCGCCGAAAAGCAGCACGTTTTGGGACACGCACAATACATGGTGTATTCGGACTGGAGACACCTCACCATCCGCAGCCTTATCGGCATGTACGGCTTTGACGGCAATTACGAAGCACTCGCGAAGCAAGTTCACCCGCACATCACCGCCGAAGAAGCGAAGAAGTCCGTAAAGTTGCTCGAAGACTGCCAGCTCATCAAGAAGGGCAAGGACGGCAAATACGAATTGACAGAAAGCGCCATTACCACCGGAGACCGCACGTCGAGACTCGCGCTCCGAGGGTACCATCAGCAGTGCCTAAAGCTCGCCGCCGATTCCATCGACCGCGACCCGCCGGGCACACGCCATATTTCGGGGCTCACCCTCGGTATAAGCCAAGAAGGCTACGAGCGCATTGTAGAACGCATCAATGCCTTTCGCAAGGAGATTGCGCTCATCGCCGAAGAGGACGAATCGAGCGACAAGGTTTTCCAGCTACAGTTTGCGCTGTTCCCTGTCGGCGGGAAAGACTAGGGAGCAGGCACTCCAACCGTATCGATCCCCTCGAATACGATTTCGTCTATTTCCAGGTGGGAGCCATTATATATAAAGATGCTGAATATGCCAATCTCTTTCGAGATTTCGCCCCACGCGACCTGGTAATTCTTATCGTCCAACGTTTCATTTCCAGGCCGTAAGACCAACTCTGTCCATTCATCGCTTGCCTTTGCAAACCACAGCGCCTTATTGTAGTTGTTGTTTGCTATTTCGCGGTAATGTTCAAGCGCAACAGCAAACATGCAGTCCCCGCGGACCTTCATACGGACTGCGGAAAGTGCGCTTAGATCGTAATATCCGGTATCAAGCCCGAGATGCGTCCCGAGCATGACGTAGCCCGAATCGGCGATGGTGAACTTCATCGAAAGATACTTCCCGCGAGTACCATCATCGACCAGCGCACTCGCAAAGCCGCCCGCACTGTCGGGGCTTTCAAAGGAAGCACCCTTGTGCGGCATGTAGTACCAGCCGTAATTCGGGTAGTCCTTCGTCATGTTGTTCAGGCTGTCGCCATCGTCGAAATCCTCGAAAACATATTCGCGGGTCAACTCCCAAATGTGCATGAGCGTATCGACGGTAGCACCCGCATCGAGCGAGACATCGGCAACAGGATTGTCCCACATAACGACGGTATATTTTCCCGCCGGGACATGCGGAAACACGAACTCGTTCCCTTCTTGTCTTGCATAGTAGGGGGAAACGTCTAGCAAAACCGAACCTAGCGAACTTGCGGCAACCGAGTCAGCCGCACCGGTGCGCACCGTAAGCGAAACGGACGGCAGAAGTTCGATTTCATTCATCGTAGAATCCGCAGCCTTGAGCCTTGTCCACACCATGAGCGAGGAGTCCTCGCCGGCAATTCCTTCGACATAGCACCTTGCATTCTGGCACTCGTCCAGTCGAGTCTCGAACTGCACCATTCCGGAATCATCCGCAGTGGCGGTTTCAAGTGCGGAGACATAGGACGGGAGGAACTGCGTCACCTTCTGGTCCTCCACGTCTTCGGACGGGCTTTCTGCGCGAACGGCACCGGAACGCTGGTACAAAGTAACACGAGCCTGAGGAACCGGGTGACGATCCACGTCGTACACCGCGACGGCAATCCCGTTCGTCGTCTCGCTCGTGGCTCCCGCAGTCCCGGACCCGCTGTCGGAACAGCCCGAGAACGCGACCAGCGCAATGCCGAACGCGATGCAAAAAAGTGTATAACTCCTAAACTCCTGGGACAATCTCATCGTTCTTCCTTTTTCATCATCGGGAACAACTGGAAATTTAACTGATAAACGCTGTCGCATATCTGCGCGGGCATCGCATTGACCACATTTACGATGGCTTTTCGCGTTTCGGCAAGGATATCGCGGATTTTTTGGATTTGATTCGAGTCGAGCGCCATGGTAAGCGTACTGATATCGCGCTTTTCCTTGGGGGTATTTGCTATCGAATCACGAGCTAGTTCCGCAATACAGCCTTGATAATCGCTGATGGTGGCACTCAGCCAGTGTTCCTGCGTGCGGAGGTGTGCCTCGGTGGGCTCCACACGACCGTTTTTGCAATGGCGGGCGAGCCCCAACTGAAGCAGGGCTTCAACGGCCTTCTCGACCTGAGAGGCGTTTAGCTTCGGAATGCAGGCTTCACCGAGTGCGTCGGCATCTTGCGGGCCACGATAATCGAACACATCTAGTGCCGAGCGAATCATCGGGTAGTACCACTGCTGAAAGTAACGGTAACGTGCCTCGTCAAGCTCGCGGCAACTGGCAGGGCGCATTTTCTGGAGTGCCTCGAAATGCTTGCGCACTTCTTCGTCGGTCTTTGCCTTGCCATAGGCGACCATCTCGCGAAAGTATTCCGCCTTCGCCTCCTTGAAACGGAAAAAATCAACAAACGTCTCAAGGCCTTTTGAGGACACATGACGTTTCCCCTGCAAAATCTTCACCAGGAGGCTTGCGTCAATACAGACCGCAGCAGCAAAGACCCGGTAACTGAAGGTCGTATCAAGCGACTTTTCGAACTCGTAGAAGTCCTGCAGGAACTTACGGTAGTCAGTGTAGTCGTATATGTTGATTTTGTTTCTTGCGAACATGGTTTACCAACCCCAATAATATAGTTTCTATTGTCAAAATAATCAATTTTTACGGCTATTTTTTGTTGATTTTTTACAGATATGTTGACATTTTTGTCCACATATGATCGAAAAAAAACTCATTAAAATACCGCCTAGAACATAGATTAAGGGTACAATGGTGTATCAAGGAGTTCTAATGTTTAAAAGAAAAACGGCCATTATTCTCGTGGCAACCCTCGCAACTGTAGCCTTCGCCACCAAATACGAGGCGGAATCCGCAACGCTCTCCGGAGGTTCTAAAAAAATCAACGCCTCGGGCGTCTCGGGCACGGGTTACGCCGACATGCAGGAAGGCAACATCACCTTTGAAGGGGTATCTGCCGAAACGGCAGGCAAGTACCAGGTGACCATCCGCTACAAGGCGGGCGATTTCAAAGCGAACTACATCGTAGTAAACGGCGCCACCTCGGGCACAGTCGATTTCGAGGCGACCACCGGTTGGTCCGACGTTTCAACCATCGTCACTCTCAAGGCGGGCACGAACACCATCTCGCTCGAAAAATACTGGGGCTGGATCAGCGTGGACTATATCGACGTAGAGCCCTACCAATCTGCGGCTTTCAAAATCTCCGCTACCCCGGTCACCCCGAACGCCACCGAAAGTGCGGTAAAGCTCTACAGTTTCTTGCGCGAGAACTTCGGCAAGAAGACGATTAGCGGAATCATGACCGGCGACATGAGCGGATACACGCTGGGCGCCGACTTCAAGACCCACGACGACGTGAAGTACATTTACACGCGCACGGGCAAGTACCCGGTACTCGTCGGCCTCGACTTCCTTTTTGCGACAGGCCCGAACGCTTCCGGCAGCTGGAACATGGAATACACCGACAAGGCCATCTCCATTGCAAAGGGCCTCTGGAAGGCTGGCGGCATTCCCGCATTCACCTGGCACTGGAAAGACCCGCTCGACAAGGATGACGCGTTCTATATCCAGGGCGCAGACAACGGCCAGGGATACACGACCTTCGATTTCGCGACCGCATTCAAGAGCGGCACCACCGAATGGAACACCGAAAGTGCCGCCTACAAGGGAATCGTTGCCGACATCGACCACATCGCAGACTACTTCCTCGAACTGCAGAAAGAAGGCGTGGCGGGCATTTTCCGTCCCCTGCACGAAGCGGGTGGCAAGTGGTTCTGGTGGAGTATCAATTCGGGCGAGCAGTTCGCGGCTCTCTACCGCCTGGTATTTGACCGCATGGTGAAGGTGAAGGGCGTAAAGAACATGATCTGGGTGTTCAACCCCGAAGGTTCTACCGTCACCTCCTGGAATCCGGGCAGCGAATACTACGACGTGCTTTCCATCGACATATACAACAGCGCAAACGACCATTCCAGCAACGCGAGCGCATTCGACAAGTTCAAGAACGCATCGAATGCCACGAAGATTCTCGCTCTCAGCGAAAACGGCCCCATTCCCGACGTGAACAACATGCACACCGACGAAGCGGTATGGAGCTGGTGGATGCCGTGGTACAGCACCTGGAGCGGAACCTGGCCCGGCCAGACAAAGGACGCCGTGTGGAAGAGCAATATGGATGACGAGCGGGTCCTTTCGCTCGAAGACATGCCCGGCTGGGACAAGTACACGCCGACTACATCCACCGACACGTCAACAACGCGCCTCGTGAATGCACCGCAGTTCTACGGCACGGCCACAACCGTCGGTATTTTCGACATCAACGGCCACTTTGTGGGCAAGGACCAGAACACTCTCCCGCAAGGGCGCTACATCGTGCGCCAGCGAGTCCTGGGCCACACCAAAAGCACTCTATACGTCAAGAAATAACTTGATGAGCATTTTTCAACGATTTGTTTTGAGCCCAGTTCTTTTTTGTTAAAAAAACGAGCTTCAAAGTATATCTTTAGAGCAATTCCTGGATTTGTGTATGGAAAACAGAACTTTTTACATAATTGCAATTACATCGGTTATCGCCATATCGGCCTGGGGATTTGCGCATGCAATTTCCCCGAACAAGCTAGTTTCAGGCGGGCTTCCCGCGCATACAGGTTCCGCGACCACCGACTACCTGACCGACGGCTACCTCACCAACTGGAAGAGCAGTAACGCCAAGGAAATCGCGATAAACGTAGGCAAAGGCCCAACTAGACTGCTCATCAACTGGGAATCCTACGGTGATTGCGCCTGGGCGACCAACTTCACGAGCGGCTGCGGGCATAGCGGAGTCGCGCTTTCGAACTTCAAGATCATGACCTCCGCAAATTCAACCGACGGCACCGACGGTGACTGGGTAGAGGCGGCAAGCATCAAGAACAATCCCGTAATGGCTCGCGGTGTCGAAATCGAATTCGCAGACAAATCGTGGTTCAAGTTCGTGAGTGAAGGCGACGTTGGCCAGATTCTCGAGATCGAGGCCTTCGACATGAGCAACGGCGGCACTGACACGTGGTTCTTCATGGGCACAAGCATCAGCCAAATGGGCATCAAGCAGCAGGACACCGATTCTACCACCGCGCAACTGATACACGCAAGACATCCTCATTTTACCCCTGCGATGTTGCGCGGTGGCATCGGCTGCATCAACAGCACCGAAGTCGTGGAACACCTGAACGAATACCTGGAATACGCGGGCAACGTGAAGTTCTGGGCCATCGAGATGGGTACGAACGACGCCTGGGGTGGCGGCGACTGGAACCTGAATACCTACGTGAGCAACATGCAAACGATTATCGATTCTGCAAAGGCCCACGGAATCACGCCCGTGATAGCTCGAATTATCGCGACCGATTCCACAAAGGCGGGTTGGCAAATCAATCCGGCATTTTTGAAAGCCGTTGACAAGCTCGTCGAAGATAACGGTCTGCCGCAGGGTCCCGATTTTTACGGTTATTTCAAGGAACACCCCGAATTACTCGGTAGCGACGGAGTACACCCGAATGCAAACGGTGGCGGCCAAGCCATGCACCATCTTTGGGCGGAAGCGCTCTCCCCGCTATATGCCACAGGGGATACCGCCTCGAACGGATCCGATACCACGACAATCATCCGAAATACTATTACAGCCAAGCATAGCAACGCAACCGCTATACGCATTCAAAAAAAAAGAAACCTGCTGTATATCGAAAAGGACGGCAAACGATTCGACCTGACAGGGCATCAATTCTAGTCTATACCTAGAACAAAACCCTGTAGGGGATTTGCCTGTCGAAGCGGCGGCCCTTCAGGTCACGGTAATTTTTGTGCACAGGCCCGCGCATTTCGGCAGGGCGAGCGCGGCGAAAATCTCGAATCACGGTCGTCGAATCCGTCGCCGTAGAATCACCGGCGACAACAGATGTCGTGTCGGTCGCGGAGGTATCGCGCGCAGTCGTGTCCTGCGGTTGCACGGTCGGATTATCCACACCTGCAGATTTTTCCACCAGCACTTCAACACGGCCCGTATATTCGGTACCGTCGTTACCCTTCACGGTGTACTTGAACGAGGCAAGCCCGCTGAAATTCGCCTTGGGCGCAAAGCGCGCCGTATAGCCGTCACCCGCAAGTTCCACGGTTCCGTTTTCTGCAGCAGAGACGCTGTAGGTCGGCGATACGTCCTTGAACCCGCGCGTTATCGTGCGCAGGTCGAAATCGAGAGACTTCCCGCCCGCAGCCGTCGCGTGCATGGCACCCAGCCAGTTGATATACTTCTCGATGCGCACATAGCCATCGCTTTCCTTGGTCATCGCGTCATCTTTAGACTTGTCATAACCAAGAGCATCTTCGAAGTAATCCGGCATGCCGTCCTTGTCGGAATCGGTCGCGGCCTTCCCCGCAATCACCTCTCCCCAGCCGTTATTGGTCTTGAGCCCCATCGCGCCCACGCTCTTCACGAGCGCACCGGCCGTTCCAAGCGTATTCACCTGGTACCACACCAGCGAATCGATGTCGTCGTACGGAAGCACGCCACTCTGCGATGTCACATAGCGCCAAGCGCTTGCAGCAGAGAGCATCGGGCCCGATGTCGTGAGTTCGCTCCAGGGTTTCGCAAGTTCCTCGCCCACGCCCTGGTAGTAGTAAATGCTTGAAGGCCCGCCGTTCAGTTTTCCGTCGCGGTCCGTGTCAATCATGTTGCCACTCGCGTAGATACTCTGGTTCTTGTCTACCTGGAACCACGGGTTACTCCCCTTCGGGCCATAGACAAAGTAATTGTTCACGATATCGTGATTGAAGTGCGTGCTCGTATGCGTCGTGTAGCCCGCCTCGAAGTTGTAGAGGATGTTGTTCACGAACACGTCGTTAATCTTGTCAAGCGGGTTTCGGTTGTGCGTGTTCACGAAGGCGTTGTAGTACCAAGCCCAAGTGCCATCCACCGATTCGATATGCGCACCGAACTGTTGCCCGATAGGATTTGCAATCAGCGAGTTCTGCACCGTAATGCCCGTAACGCGGTAACTTGCATTGTCCGAAGAACCGCCGAAGTTGTTCCACGGTGCAAGTTCCACCGAGCAGTGGTCCACGATTACGTTCTTGGAATCGTAAAGGTTGAGCGCATCGTCCTTTTCGGACGCGGTATTTTCGCCCGGACGGATTCGCAGGTAGCGGATGATGATGTTATTCTGCTTGCCAGTACTGAGCTTGCCACCGTGAATGGCGATTCCCTCGCCCGGAGCCGTCTGCCCCGCGATGGTAATGTTGCTCTTGATAGAAACTGCCGTCTTGATGTTGATGATGCCACCCACGTCAAAGACCACAATACGGTTGCCCTGGCTCACCGCATCGCGGAAGGAACCCGCACCGTCATCGTTCAGGTTCGTCACGTGATAAACGCTGCCGCCACGACCACCCGTGACCTGCGCACCAAAACCAAGCGCCTCCGGAAAAGCCAGCGGCTCGGCACCTGCCCCGATAAAACCAAACACTGTTAGGCAAAGCGCCGAAACCGGCAATCCCTTATGCAAACCAAAGCCCATATTTCCCATACCTTTTCTAGGCAGGATTCCGAACCACCGGAATCCGCCGTACATAAATATATACTAAAAGTTCCTGAAACGGGCCTACGAAAGCGCATTAACGTTGTCTACGGACTACGGCAGCATACCCGGAAACCATTCCATCTCTGCATTCTTGCACCTTGTCAGGCTATTTGCGAAACAGCGATCTGTGCAGCCCCTATTTTGTTATTTTTCTGATATGCACAAGAAAATCGCCATATTTTCAGCGACCGCAATCGTCGCTACCATCCTCGGGGCCTGTGACGCCAACGGGAACCTCATCCTCGTAGACGACGAAGGTCGCATTTTGGGAATGGATCCGGTCTACGACTACTGCGATAACCATACCTGCCTCCCCGCAGCAGAAATGTTGCACCGTCCAACGACACTCCAGATTTCGTTCACCGCAACAGACTCCATCACAAACGTGTACCTGGAAACGCTCGATTGCAAGCTGCTCGAGAACGAGAGCGCGGATTCGGTACACCCCGCATGCGTCACGAAAATCAAGGTGGGTGACAGCGATTCTATTAGAAACATGCCGCCTTTTGATTACTACAACAGGCATTACAATTACGGCATAAACTTTGCCCCCGATAGCGACAACCACTTACGATTCGCCCTCGTCGACATAAAAGGCGAAGAGAAAAAGTTTGACATAGACCTTAATTTATACGCAAAGATATACCATAAGGTTTCTGCCGGCGACCACGATACGACCTACTTCTCGTTCCCCGAGGGGCTTGACACGCTAGAGGGCTACACGCTCGACACGAACTTCGACAGGTCGCAACTGCCAAGTGGCACCGAGTTCGAGACCATCGAGAAATGTTCTATCGCAGACTACGAATACGACTACGATCTCGACACTGCCTACAAATGCGTCTCGTGCCCCGATTGGATGGACGATTCTACCCGGCGCGAGGCCCTCAAGAACAACAACTGTTCTTTCCGCATGGCCGAATCGCCCGAGAAATGCAACGGGGACACGCTCTACATCCTCCCTAGAAGATGGGAGCAGAAGGACATAGGCTGCCTGCACTTCACGGCGACTGGCCTGCCCCAAGACGTCGCCATCGCCGACATGTTCTCGACTTCGCGCATCAAGAACAACTACGAAGCCGACAAAGCCTACCGCGACGCTAGTTTCTTGAACATATGGCAAGCAACGTTCCGTCTCGGGAACCAGGGCTCGTTCAAGACCGACAGCCTGGTCATCACCGTGCGCGCCCCGTACAGTTACGGCGAGTAAAAAAGGAACCGCACCTAGAACATTACCCTGTAAGGGATTTGCCTGTCGAAACGGCGGCCCTTCAGGTCGCGATAATTTTTATGCGCAGCCCCGCGCATATCGGCAGGGCGTGCACGACGGAGGTCCTGAATCAGGGTCGTAGAATCTCCTGTCGCAGTCGTATCGCCCGCGACAACAGATGTTGTGTCGTTTTCGTCTTGTCCGCCCTGCGAAGCGTTCACGGCAAGTCCCTGCGTCACGCCGATGTAGCGGCTAAAGGTATCGCCCGCGTTGTCCTTCAGCGTAAACTGCACGTAGTCCGCACCTGCAAAGCTGTCGGCGAGTTTCACCGTCAACCTGGAACCGCTCACGGTCGCCGTCACGCCGCTCGGGGCCGACACGGTGTAGGTTCCGCCGTCGTAACCGCGGGTAAACTGCGAAAGGTCTATCACTTGGGTTTCGCCCTTCGCGAAGGTGTAGTGCGCGCGGGCCATCCATTCCAGGTAGCGTTCCAGTTCCGTCCAGCCATCGCCCAGGCGGTCCCTGTTCGCTTCGCTAAAGTCACCGCTCTTCGACTTCGGATTGTACCCGTACATATTTTCCCACCAGTCCGGAAGCCCGTCCAAATCGCTATCGTAGTCGTCGGCCCGGATTTCGCTCGGGTAAGGCTCCCAGCCCTTGATGTTCGCCGTATCCTTCACGTCGGTTTCGCGGTCGGGAATGCCCGCCATGCCGCCCACGGAACCCTTCATGCTGTAGGTTCCGTTCTTGGTTTCGTTTATCACGCGGGTGTCGTGATTGTCAAGTACCGGCATGCGCTGGCCCACATCGCTCAGCACATCCTTGTAGGCGGCCTTCGCGCTCTGGACAGTCGCATACGAGGCAAAGAAGGGCTTGCTGTTCCAGGGTTCCCAATCCAGCACCTGCCCGCCGGAAAGCGAATACTCGCGACCGCAATTGTCGTTGGTGCCGTCGCAGGTGAACGTGCCGCCCGCAGCCTCGAGAATATTGTTGTGGTAGTAATACGCCTGCGAGCCCTTGCCCGTACCTTCGAACTGCGCGCGCAATGTATAGCCGTGCAAGGTAGTGGCGGCGCCCTCCTTGTAGTAATTGCCCACGAAGTTCACCTCGTGCGCACCGCCATCGGTCACGCGACTCACCCAGTTATAGACAACGTTGTTGAATATGTCGAGGCGACCCGCGTAGTAGCCGTTCCCGTCGAGGCCACCGCCCAGGCTCCAGTTGCGGCCCGCATTATGCGCAAGCAGGTTGTGGTGGAAACTGCCGATATCACCGCCGATAGTCGCCGCATACCCGTGTCCCGTCCCGACGGGATAATTCTGGTGGTCCGCAATGTTCAGCGCCTCCGAAATCAGTGTGCGCTGCAGCGTGAGGTTCTTGCCGCCTCGGCTACTGAAGGCTTCGTCAATCGTCCAGCTGATGCTCGCATGGTCCAATATGCTGTGGTCGCCGCCGGTGAGCCCCATGCCGTCGTAGGTGGCGCCGTAGCCCAGGCGCACGCGCATGAAGCGGATGACCATGTCCTTGCCCGTGAACCCAATGGGGGCACTCTTGATGGTAATACCCTTGCCGGGAGCCGTCTGCCCCGCAATCGTCACGTAATCCTGATTGCAGACCAAACGCGATTTCAGCTGGATCATTCCCGACACCTTGAACATGATGGTACGCGGGCCAATTTCTGCCGTGCACGCCTCGCGCAAGGAACCCGCACCGTCATCGTTCAGGTTCGTCACGTACACCACCTTGCCACCGCGGCCACCCAGGGCGTTGCGGCCATAACCTTCGGCACCTTCGAACGCGACGCGGCCCGGCTTGAACGACCAGACATTCCCTGCTGTGACCGTTCCGTTCGCATCGACCTCATCTACGCGCCAGTAGTATGTCTGGAGCGGAGTCGTACCGCTCACCTTATACGAACTGCCGGATTGTTCACCCTTGTAAACCGCAGTGCTCGAAGGCGTTGCCGCAAGCACAGCCGCCGAATCCGTCCCGAAATAGACGCGATGCTTTACGGCCGACTTCGCCGCCGTCCACGAAAGCGTCAGCGCCCCGCTTTCGTGCGGAGCGTGGTAATCCAGATCCGCAGGCGAAGGCCCTGTCGCCTGTGCCGCCGCATTGGGCACGTTCAGCTCAAAGCCGTTCAGGGTAACCGTGCCCGTATTCAACTTTATCGCGGTCGAGGCACCCGTACCGCTTACATTAAAAGTCACGTAGGCAATCGCCGCCTCGCCTGTCGAGAGCGCACGATTCGTGGGCTTGACCGACGTCTGCTTCGAGTTGTTCACATAGACATCGATGCTGTTGCTTACCGCCGTCCCATCGACATTGTTCAGGTACAAAAGGAGGCTGTGCGTCCCTGCCGCAAGATTCGAGAAGGTGAGCGTAATCGCCCCGCCGCCTTCGACCATCACGCCGTCACACACAAGGCGCGCATAGCTCGGGGACTGCACCCCGGCCTTGTACCAGTTGGCCTTGAGGTTCGCGCTTCCGGCGACATTCACCTTCACGCCCGAAAGCGTCGTATCTTTCGAAGCGACACCCGAAACCACCCACGGCACATAATTCGGCTCGGTTACCTCGCTTGAATTACGGCCGCTCATGTCAAAATCGACCTTGATGACGGGCGATGCGGCAAAGGCAAGCGCCGCCGAGAGGCCCAATACGCGAATAGAGTTCAAACATCCCATACATAACTCCTTTCTGCCCACAAAAATACCCTCGGATTTGCTCCGGGGGTAGGGTAAAAGAAATTTCCAGTTGTCCGCGGACTACGGCGGGCACCTGCGGTGCAAAAAAAAACGCCCCGGCTTCCGCCGGGACGTATCGTTTAGTTAGGAAACTACCGTTCGACTCTTACCTGCACCGCATTCTGCATCGTGCGACCATTGAACTTGACACGGACCATGTAGACGCCCTCGGGGAGAGCCCTGATTTCGCGGGACAAGTCAGACGCTCCTGCCGGAACATTTCTTGCAAGGCGCGCCACCTGGTGGCCAGTCATGTCAAAGAAATCCACCTGGGCATACCCCGATTCGCGGGCAATCAGCGTACCATCTGCAAGATTCAGGTGTATTCCGGCAGCAATGCGAATGTTACCTGCAAAGTCGTCTTCTGCGGTGTAATCGCCACGGGTAAGTCCCGTCGTTCCCGAAGAGTCTCCCGCGACTTCAGCGCTCAAGGTGTCTATCGCCGAGAGTTGCGTTGAATCCTCAAAAAGCACCACGCCTTCGACATCAAAACCGATCTGGTCGATGTTCGGTGCACCCGCCTCTTCCAGCGATTTCAGATAAAGTACATTTAACCCCTTCTGGAGCGAAACACCCACCGAGACGCTATCCCAGGTATCCCAATCAACAGTGGGCTTGAACGTCAGCGAACCGACCAGGTCTTCATTCATCTTCACCATAATGCGACGCGTATCCGTTTTGCCGTGGGCGTAGCGCAGCACCATCGTTGCATTCTTGTATTCCTTCGGCGAAACCAGGTGGTAAATGCCGTAGCTATCGAGACTGTTTTCGAAATCGTAGAATCCCGTGCCGCGGAAATTCTCGTGGTTGTCGGCAAAGGCTCCCTTTGCATCGGTCGGTACCGCCGCCTCGATATCGCTCCGAACCATAAGAGGAGCAGGCCCCGATTCCACGACACTCAGGATGGTGAATTTTCCGTTGCGAGTCGCTTCGCCAAAGTCAGCATTCCCGCCTTTCGTCGTAATCGTATAGGTAAACTCGCCCTCGACATCGGGAGTCCCGCTAAAATAGAGCGATGATGTCGTCGCATTCCACACGGCCGTCACGCCTGCCGGGAGCCCGTCAACATTCGCCCCGTCCGCATGCTGGATCACGAAGGTGAACGGGACAATCGAATCACCCTTCACAATCACCTGGCTCGAACTACCTGCGCCCTGCTTGACAATCGCGGCCGCCTTCGGCGTGTTGTCGCCTATCAGCACGATGTCCGGCTTCGGGAACTTGCCCTTGTTGCCATGCAGCCAAAAGCCCAGATGCGGTGGCTGGTTGTAGGCGGTATTCTGCCAGCTCATGCCATTGCGGTAAACCGGGTCGTGCGCAAGCGTGTACATGCGATGTTCGGTAGGCGTGGTCGTCGTGTAAATGTAAAGCTTGGAGGCTCCATCGTGCAAGATGACTTCCTCGCGCCAGTCACCCAGAATGTCACCGCTGAAATTCGGTGTCGCCTTGGTGGTATTGCAACTGTTGCCCTGCATCTGGAAAAGCGTATTGCTCTGTTGCTTTGCATGGTCCCACTTGCTGATGGTCGTATTGTCCAACAATTCGTCAAGCAGGTCACCATCCCAGTAGATACGGAAGTTGTAGGCGGGACGCTTGTCGGCCTTCCAGATTTTTCCCTTAGCCGTATAAGTGTTCCAGTTTGCAGCAGACCAGAGTTCATGTCCACGGCTGTTGGAATCGACGTCGCCCGCGACACCGCGCCCGTTATCGCCCGAACTGGTTTCGTAGAAAAGCACCTTGCCAGTACGTGCGTCGTGCAAGTTGTAGCCGTAGGGCTTTTCCTCGTGGACCTGCCAAACCTCGAGGCCGTCGTTGTCGGGGTCCAAATCGCCAAAGTGGATTGCATCACCATGACCGTAACCTACACGGTACATGAACTTGCCATCGTGATCGATAGCGCAGTTACCCTGCATGATTTCATCAAATCCGTCGCCATCCACGTCACCCGCCGAAAGGTTATGGTTTCCCTGCCCGTAGCATTCCTTGCCGCTCGTCGCCGAATTGTGGTACCAGCGCTGCGTCAGCGATTTTCCATCCCAGTCGTAGGCCGTGAGCGCCATGCGCGTGTAATAGCCGCGCTGGAAAACCATGCTCGGTTTCTTGCCATCGAGATAGGCATTTGTCGCAAGGAAGCGGTCGACGCGGTTCCCGTAACTGTCGCCCCAGTTCTTTACCGTACCGCGCCCTGGATTATAGGCGACGGTCGCCATTTCAAGTCCCGTTTCGCCGTTGAAAACCGTGAGGTATTCGTCACCGGTCAGAATGTATCCACTCGAATTGCGGTAATCGCTGGTATGTGCCGCATTGGCCGCTGCGCCCTTGCTTAGGTACTTTCCGCTGGCATCCTTCGTTCCCGGCGCAGTCTTTACGGCAAGTTCCGCCTTGCCGTCGCCATCGTAGTCACCCACGAGCATCTGCGTGTAGTGCGCACCCGCGCGGATGTTTACGCCCAGATCGATGCGCCAAAGTTTTTTGCCGCTCATCTTGTAACAGTCAATGATGACGTTGCCCGTCTTTCCCTTCTGGGAATTGTCCTTGGAATTGCTCGGATCCCACTTGAGAACCAACTCGAACTCGCCATCACCATCCACATCGCCCACGGCAATATCGTTGGGACTGTAGGTGTAGTCGCTACCGCCTGCAGGCCTGTCCAGGTTCACTGTCAAAAACTGCTCGCCCCACACGGGTACGGCATCGTCAGATGCAAGTTCCTTGCCGTTTATGACAGCCTTTACGGAATACCTGCTCGAGGCCGTCCCTTTCGCGTCGGTATAGTTGCTCGCCTGTGTCCCGCTGAGGCTCGCGATTTTCTCGCCATCGCGGTACAGGTTAAAGCCCGTCTCGGAGCCCTCGGTCCCGAGGACGCGCCAGCTGAGGAACACGCCCCCGCCGGTCTTAACCGCCACAAGCCCGCGGTTCAGCCATTCCATCTGGCGAGCCGCCTGCGACATGCCCACTCCAAGCGCGAGCGAAAGCCCAAACATCCACAACTTTTTCATCATCCAATCCTTTCTTTGAATTACAGGCCCCGCACCACCGGGAACCTGCACCTATAATATATCTCCGGCACTCCAAATAGTACCTTCACCACCACACTTCCGGTTGTCCATAGACAACGGAGACAAGGGAGACAAGTTTCTTCGTGGGCACCTGCGGTGCTTTTTGTTACTTCGCAAAAACGGGCTGTCGGGCCTTGCGCAAACGCATTTCCTTTACCCGCGGGCTGTCCGCAGTTCCCAACAGGCGACCGCGCACATCGTAAACCTTCGCGCCACGCATATCCTGCAGGCTGCGTCCCGTTTCAACGCCATTGCGAACCGCAAACGACGTGGTCGAAGAATCAGGATCTTCCACCTGGATTTGCGTGCCGTCGCCTGCCACGCTATTCACGGAAACCGAAAGCAGGTCGACCACACTCTTCTCACAAGTAAACCCGAGCGACATCTCGGCAGTCGATGCGCCCCTGTTTACCGCCTTGTAGTGATACGCCTTGCCATCTTGCGCCGTGATGCGGGCCGAGTAGGTAACGACATCCTTTTCGCGCGAGACATCCATCACCACTTCGGCGTTGCGCATGATGCCAGCGAAATCGTCCCAGTTCCAGTCGAAATCGTAATAGAACGTCCCCGCGTTATCCATCGCAAAGGCATCGGCACGCAACAGCGTCGTCGCCCCGCCGGCAGTCGCACGCACAATGTAATTGTCCCAGTTGTTCACCTTGTTCGCATCGGCAAGCCCGTAAACCGGCTTGTTCCCGTAATTCATAAAGCGGAATGTTGCGCTAAAGTCGCCCGAGACCTTGTATTCAGCCGTCTTCTGCGCATTGAACGCTACATTGTATTCGCCACCGTCGTTTATCGTACCCGCCATGATGCGATTTTCAAGTGCTCCGTAGGCAACGCGGCTCAACTCGAGCGACGCCGCGTCGGCACCGAGCAATATTTCGTAATCGCCAACCGGTGTCCCCGTAGCCGTAACCGCATACACTAGCGAGTCGGATCCATCCTTCGCCGCACCGCGCAAGAACGCATACACATTTATCAGGTAGCCGTCCTTTTCTGCACGCAGGCGGACTTTTGCACCGTCGTACATCTTCTTGAAGGCATCCCAGTTTTCACCCCAGGCATTCCAGTAGTGCACCGTATTTTCGCCACCGAGCGTTTCCACGGAATAGCCGTCGGCACGCAGGTACCACATGTCGCCACCGTTCCTAAAGACGAGCACCCAGTTGTTCCAGTTTTCGGCTCCACTCTTTACCTTGTTCCTGAATTCAAATTCCGCGACAAAGTTTCCACTTACCTTCACGGACTCAAATTCGTCATAGGCATCCCATGCCGTGCTAAAGTCCTTTTTCCCAACAACCTTCACGCTGTCGCCGTAATAGCGGGCATCCTGCAGCACTTCGGTTTTCGGCACACGGTAACCCCAGAAGGCACGGTTCCCCGCCTTGTTCATCGCCGAGAACGTAAGCGTCCGCTTGCTCATATCGTTCTGCAACTGGTCAAGCACCACGCCCTCATAGACAGTTCCACCCAGAGTGAGCGTCACATAGCTCCGGCCCTTCGCATAGTCGTAATCCCAGGTTCCCGTGTAGGCGCCTGTTACCGTACCGTCGGCATTGAGCTGCATGTTCTGTTCCTGGTTCACCGCCACGGAATCTTCCCAGGTCTGCGGGTTGTTCCTGGGCGGGTTATGCATAATCACCTTGTACGGGCCCGCGATATCGCTGCGGTCGAGCGCACGCGCCGGTAGCCCGTAACCCTCGTGATACTCGAAAGGTGCCGCCACAATCCAGCCCATCCTGTTAAAGAACAGCTGGTGAGTCTCGACATTGTGCCAACCCGTATGGTTGTTGAACTTGCGGTGATAAACCAGGTACATACCGCCATCGTCGTCGCGCAACAGCGAATTGTGCCCATCCGCAATTTCGGCCCGGTCTTCGGCCCAGAAACTCCAGCGGTAATTCGCGACAATCGGGAAACCGCGGTCGGTATTGCCCCAATAGTTCAGGATAAACTTTTCAAAAATCGCAGGAGTCCCATCCACATCGACATAGGGCCCCTTCACGTCCTTGCTGCGGAACACACGCATGGTGTAGCCGCCCTCGGGCGAATAGAACCCGTAACTCACGAACAAGTAGTAGTAGCCATTGCCGTCCGCATCCTTGAAATACTGGATGTACGAGCCCTCGCCACTCACATAATAACCGCCACCCACGTGGATACCCATGTAAGGGTCCTCGAGCATCGAAGTCCCGCTCCACTTGGCCGCGCCGTTGTTCCCGTACTTGTACGAATAGTCCCTGAGACCGGAAGACTCATCGAGCTTGACCAGGAAAAGCCCGCCGCTCCACGAACCGTACAGGAGCCACAGGTTTCCGTCCTCGTCGTAGAACACGTTCGGGTCGATGCAGCTGGAACCATAGCCGCCATCCCACTTGCCCAAATTAGTGACACCGTTGTTCGCGATATAGTAACGCTCGTCGATTGTCGAAGAACCCGTCACCTTCGCGTAGTCGGCATTGGCGGCAGAACCCGCCGTCTGCTTGTCCATCCCGCCGTAGACGACCGCACCCTTGTACTCGTACGGCCCCTCGATCTTGTCGGATGTCAGGAGCACAATGGAACTTTTCCAGTCCTCGCCCGCCATCGAAAAGTACAGGCACCACTTTTTCAGCTTCTTGTTCCACACGATATCGGGCGCCCACAGGTTCCCCTTGGCGGTCGCGGAATTCGTATGTTCCGCATAGTCGGCTTCCGCCTTGAACACGCTGTAGTAATCGTCCCTGGCCTCGTTGCCAGTGACATACACCGTGCCGCCCCTCGAAAGCTGCGGCGTAAACGGGGTCCAGTCCAGCATATCGCGGGAATATGCCGCCCCGTTCATGGTCCCGAATATGTAATAATACTTCGTCCGCGACTTGGCCGCATCGTTTTCAGGATACGAATTCCCGCCCGCGTCCTTATAGACCACAATGACGGAAGGATCGTGAACGGCGACCGAGGCCGCAAATGCGGCAACAGCCGCGAGAGATAAGGCGACACACGCCGCCCTGAATGTTTCCAATACACCCATACCACACTCCTTTCCAGAGAATATATAAAAAATCTACACTTTTTGCAATTAAAAGTCAATAGTTTTACAATATTTTAGAATAATATGATGAGATTTTAACAACGTTTTACTTAAAAAAAAGTCCACATTTTGCAAGATGTGCCACGAAAGGCGCCTTAAGCGCCCATTTATTCCCTTATAACCGCATATTGCAGGGCGTAGAAGAGCCGCATCCAGTTGTTGGACTGCGTACCATCGAAGAAGAATACCTCGTCGACACCACCGCGGATACCGCCATAACCGATTGTGGGGTTGAATGCAGCTGCAAAGCCTTCGCCCGAATCGAACTGCCTAGATTCCAACACGGCTTTTACACGGAAACTCAACTACACCTTACGAAAAACCTTCTTTTTCGCGGGAAAACCGGCTATATTCCCCTGCGAGGTGTAAAAAATGGGACGTGTTTGTAGACTGGCGAAAGGTGGGCTGTTTCTGGTTTTACTATCAATCTGCGCCTGCGGAGATTCCGTTTCCGAAGCACCAACCGGTACCGAAGTCGCAGCCACCGAAAGTACCACAAGCATTACGCCCGTCGATTTTCCGAACAGTTCATTTTTTAACAGTTCATCTTCTCTTTGGGCACCGCAAAGCTCTTCATCGTCTCAGGCGCAGCAAGGCTTTTCTTCGCCTCAAATACAGCCGACATCGTCTTCACTATGGAATTCGCAGACATCGTCTTCTTCCGTCAAAAACATCCCCCTGCCGAACAACGGCATTCCCTACGTGCGAATCACCGCCGCCGACAGCATAGATACGGGCTATGTCGCCTGCAGCATCGAGATTGCAGGTAACGGTCAATACGAGAGCATCGCACCGGCAAGCGCAAAAATTCGCCAGCGCGGCAACTCCACAAGGCTCTGGTACGACAAGAAGCCGTACCGCATCAAGCTTGACAATAAGACAAGTATTCTCGGGCTCCCTGCCAACAAGGACTGGGTGCTGCTCGCCAACTACCGCGACCAGAGCAAGTTCATGAACGCCATCGCGTTCGACATGGCGCGCTATATGGGCAGTTTCCCGTTCGTGAACGCGAACCGGTTCGTAGAGGTCGAAATCAACGGGGATTACATGGGCATGTACCAGTTGACCGAACAGATCGAGAGGGCCACAAGCCGCGTAGACATCGACACAAGCGGCCTGCTGCTCTGCCTCGACATGGACGACGGTCCGGAACTTTCCCCCGACGCAGGCAACAACTTCTACAGCAAGGTATACGGGATGCCCGTCGCCGTAAAATATCCGAAAAACATTTCCGCAGAACGGCTCGAAGCCATCGCTGCCGACTTCGCCACCCTGGAACAGGCAATCGTAAGTGCCGATTATGACAACGTGCAGAAACTGATAGACATGGAAAGTTTCATCGACTTCATCCTGCTACAGGAAATCACGCGCAATGTGGAACTGGAGGCACCGCGAAGCATGTACCTCTACCGGGACAATACCGGGAAATACCACATGGGGCCCGTCTGGGATTTTGACGGAGGTTTCGGCTACGGCTGGGACGAGGATACCAAGGAGTACTTCACGAGCCAGAGTTGGATTCTCGGGACAGGCAACCCCTCGAAAAGCCCCTACAACTGCACTGCAGAAAGCAAGAACGACTGGGGAATGTGCAACGGCACAAACATGCGTTTCAACAGTTACGACGGCAGGGCGGTTCCGGGTTTCTTCGCCAATATGTTCGCAAACGAGACTTTTCTCGCCGTATACAAGGCACGCTGGGAATCGCTCAAGACTGGCATCCTCGATGACGCCTTCACAAAACTCGATGCTTACGTTTTGCAGACTGCTATCGCGCTCGAGAACGACGCCACACGCTGGCCGCCTATCCGCCGGTACGATGTTGAAATCCAGAGTCTAAAAGCCTGGCTCACCGAGCGAATCGACAAATACAGCCGCGTTCTGGCGCAATATTAACCCTATCGTTGCACCTTTTTCAACATAGATGTGCCAAAAAGCACACCCCCTTTCACATTTCCCTTAAAAAAGATTATTTTAAGGATAGTTGTTTACTAGGGGTGTTTATGAAAAAGATTCTAACCGCTGTTTTCGTCGCGGGTTTCGCGACGATATCCACCGCCGCCATCGACATCACCGTCGATACACAAAAGGGCGTCAAGAAAATCTCGCCATACCTGTACGGGCGCAATATCGACAAGATTAGCGACGGTACCGCCGAAACGGACACTACCGAAGAGGCGTTCATCAGCCAGATGCTCGAAGCGGGCATACACTTTTTACGCGCGAACAACGGCAACAACGCCACGCGCTACAACTGGCGCCACAAAATGACCGTCCACCCCGACTGGTACAACAACGTCTACACGCACGACTGGGCGAACACGGCACAGAAGGTCCTTGGCAAGATGCCCGGAATCGACGCCATGTACGCCTTCCAGCTCACGGGTTTCGCAGCAAGTTCCACCGACTACAACTTTGGCGACTGGAACTGGAAACAGGAACACGGTTTCTACGCGACACAAACGCTGGACCTCGCAGGCGGTGGTGAAGTATCCGAAGACGGCAAGGAACTCGTGAAGGCAGGCGACTACAAGCTCTACAACATGGAATGGCCCGCCGACTCCACCGTCGCGATTATCCCCTACTGGCGCGACGAGCTCAAGTTCGACATGAGCCGTTTCCAATACTGGAGCATGGACAACGAGATGGAAATCTGGCGCGGTACGCATTCCGACCTCGACCTGCCCGTCACGGGAGACTTCCTGGTAGAGCGTTACATCGATGTCGCCAAGAAGGCTCGTGCCCAATGGAAGGACATCAAGCTCACCGGCCCCGTAACAGCAAACGAATGGCAATGGTGTTCCATTGGTTCATATAACGAACAGGACCGTCCCAAGGGACCCGAACGCAACTACTGCTGGCTCGAATACTTCATCATGAAGGTCGCCGAGGAACAGAAGGCTTCCGGCGTGCGACTGCTCGACGTTCTCGACATACACTGGTACCCGAGCGAAAAGGATTACGAATCGCGCGTAAACTGGTACCGCGTACTGTTCGACACCACCTACAACTACCCCGGCGCAAACGGAATCAAGATGGTGAACGGCAGCTGGGACAACAACAACACCAAGGAATACATTTTCAAGCGCATCAACGACTGGCTCGACAAGTACTTCGGCGAAGGCCACGGTATCACGCTCGGCATCACCGAGACAAGCCTCATCGACGAAGACGACCCGATGGTCACCGCCCTCACCTACGCCTCGTTCATCGGCACCATGCAGGATAACGGCGTCGAGATATTCACCCCGTGGACATGGGGCAACGGCATGTACGAAACGGTCCACCTCTTCAGCCGCTACGGGCATGCAAACCGCATCGAATCCGTATCCACGAACGATTCGCTCGTCTCCGCCTACAGTTCCATTACCAACAAGGGCGACTCGCTCACCGTCATCTTCGTGAACCGCGCAGAGAAGGACGCGCAGGACGTGAACCTCAGCCTCGCGAACTTCGCCTCTGACGGGACGGTCAAAACGCTCACACTGCAGAACCTCCAGGGCGAGACTTTCGTATCGCACACGAACAACGCACTGAAAGAAGACGCGGCAGCAGCAAACGTGCAGGGCGGAGCCACGAGCGCAACGGGCGCCACCGCGAACAAGTTCTCGCTGAAGCTCCCCGCAAAATCCATCACCGCATTGTTGCTCACCACCGATACGCCAAAAGTCGTCGATTCTACCGACGCCATCAAGCCCGGCGACAGTCGCAGCATTGCGCACGTCACGGCAAGATACTACGTTACCGCCCAGGGCCGCACCATCACCTCACATGCAGTGGAAGGCATGGGCTCCACGCGCTATACACTCAGCAATGTACTCGGCCAAGTCATCGAAAGCGGCATCTGGAACCAGAAAAACTCTCTGAACATCAGTGTTCCGCACGCTGGCAAGTATATCCTGCGCATCGGCAAGCAGAATCACTCCATTACAGTGAAATAAGCCTGCGCATTTCCTATGATCTGACACAAAAGCCTCCGGCGAAACTGCCGGAGGCTCTTTGGTGTGGATAGCAGAGGAGCAAGCTATCTGGTAATATTGATCGGTCGTGCCTCGTGGTAACTACCGGTCGAAACCTTCACGATGTAGGTGCCTGCGGGCATCTCGCTCATGTCGAAGGTTTGCACGTGCCCGCCTGCGTTCTGGATTCCCGTCACCTTCTGGTCGATCAGCGCGCCGAATCCGGTAAACAGGCTCACCTTCACGTTGTCGTTTTGCGGGAGCGTGTATCGAACTTGAAGTTGCCCGCGACGGAACGCGACATTCATATGCGAGGGCGTGCCGTTCAAGCCGTACATCAGTGCGGTAGTCGACTCGCCATTGCCCTGCTCGTTCGTGAGCGTGATCGTCACCTTGAAGAGTACCGCCTTCCCGTTGTACTGGAGGCCCTGCGTAAACTTGTATGTATCACCGTTGTTCACGCGGTTCGGGTAGTGCCCGATGGAGAGCGTCCCCTTCGCGATATCCGCTTCGCTAAACACGTAGGCGTTTTCGCCCCATTCCACCACGTTGCCCGTCTTGCCGAACCAGTGGCCGGGTGCGTTCGCGGTAGATTCGGTTACGTTGTTCCCGCTGGGTTCCTGCGCGAAGAAGGTTGCCTGCGTGAGTGTATTAGCGGTGAGTCCGAGCTTGCTTGCAACTTCGGCGACGTCGAATGTTGCGGTAACCGGAGCGTAGTTGTCGTCGATGGGGAGAGTCACCTTGATGTCGTATGTCGCTGCGGTGGTTGCTGGCACAACGCTGCTGCTCGAGCTCGTGGGCTTCTCGCTGCTCGAAGAAACCGGGTTCACACTGCTGGAACTCTGCGCGACACTGCTGCTCGATGCAACGGGGGCATCGCCAATTTCAGGCCACTTGTAATCCAGTTTGAAATCGTTGTAGTATTTCGTATTCGCGTCGCCTGCGCCGTTGATTCCTTCCTCGGGCTTGAGGCGGTAATCGTAGTGGTAGGTGCGCATGTCGGGGTTTTTCGAGTAATTGTAGTCGGTGTTCACGACGATGGCGAAGGCCATCTTGCTGCCGCCCGTGCTGCTCGGGGTCTTCGCGATTTTAAGGATGGCGGTCTCGTTGCCCTTCACGGGTGTGCTGTACACCGGCGTGCCGTCCGTGGCGCGGTAGGCAAGCACCAGTCGCATGTTTTCGTTCGTGGAGTGCGAGCCGTTCGGATAGAGTGTCATGCTGATTTGCGTCGCTCCGTCCTTGAGCTTGAGCGGGATTACGTTAGAGCCCGACCATCCCGGAGTCAAGTCCTGGTTCGGCACCCAGTCGCCGTTGCTAACGGTGACGCTCTGGTACGGAGTCATTTTCCAGGTGTAGCTGTATTTGCCGTTGTCCCAGTAGTCCTGTTCCCAATACGTATTGCTTCCAAAATTCTGGTTCAGCAGGTTCTTGATTTCGTTGGACCACTTTTTCATGTCGAGCATCGCGAGCCTAGCGCGGAATTCCGTAATGAGCCTGCGCACGCCCTCGTCACCGAGGCCGATGTCGAGCCCGTAAGTTTCGAGCAGGTAGGTCGTCTTGCCGTAGGCGTGGCCGTACACCCAACGCACGGACCCCGTACCGAGCCATGTGCCCATGAACGTGGGGAAAATGTTGCTGTACTGTGCACCGCCCAGGAGTGAACGCTGGTTCTTGCCGGTAACGCCCTGAGCGCCGGGGCCACCGAAGGTACCGTCGATGAGCCAGCCCGAGTAACATTCGATGGGCATGAAGGGCGCAATCACCGTCGCCGCGTTCAGGAATCCCATGCCGCTATAGACGCCTTCGCGGTGGCTGAACATGTCCTGCTGAATCCAGGTGTTGCCCGCTTCCTGGAACCAGTGCGCCTCCTTTGCGCCAGGGTAGCCGTTCGTCATCGAGTGGATGCCCTCGTGAATCATCGCGTCCATCTGCGCCACGCGATCGCGGTAGGGGCAGCTCGTGTTGAAACTGTACAGCGGGTAGAACGATGCCGCGACGGCCGTGTAGCCCGCAACCCATGTCTGCCATCCGCCGGTGGTGTCGGTCTTTGCGCCGCCCGCGCACGTGCCCGAGCCGTAGTAGTACACGGCGCTGTACTGGCCGTCCTGTGCCTGTGCGTCAGGTGCCCAGCCCATCTCGTTATAGAGGTACTCGAAGTCGGTATCGTATTTCTTGAGGATGCTGTCGATAGTCACGTCGGTAATGCGGCTGTCGCGATCCTTGCCCCAGTAGAAGGCCCACCACTTGCCGGCCTTTTTGCCGGTCACGCCCGAACAGTTGTTGTTGAACTTGGTGGGCGGCTTGATTTCACCCAGGTTCGACTTGGTGTCGTAATCGAGGTCAGAGCGGTAGGCGGGCCATGTGTAGGCGTCCCCTTCCGCAGCGGAGGCCATGACCCCCATCCCTGCCGCGAGCGCTGCCGCGGCTATCCATCCCATACACTTTTTTTGCATAACACACTCCAGTTTTGATGCTACGCAAGAAATAGGTTTTTGAACCCGGAAATCCTAGATTTGGGGATTCCCCCAGAAAAGATTCCGTGTTGAGGGTGTGTAAAAAATTTTCTGGGACCATTTTGTGTAAGAATTTCTATAATCAAAACAGATTTTCAAGACAATTCTGCAAAACATATTGCTTTTTGTGTAAAAATTTTATATCTTAAAAGACATGAGTATCGCCCTGGAACATCTGTTTGACTACGATGACTTCCGCAAGTTCATGCAGGACTATTTCGAAGAGCAGAAGAAAATGCGCTCCGTGTTTTCGCATCGCTTTTTTGCGGCGAAGGCGGGTTTCAGCAGTTCGTCGTACTGCCTGAACGTAATCCGCGGGCGCTTCAATCTCACGCCCAAGTCTATCGAGAAAATTTCGAAGGCGATGGATTTTGAGCCCCTGCAGAAGGCATACTTCGAGGCGCTGGTGCAGTACAACCAGGCGCAGCAGGTGGACGAGCGCGACCAGGCGTGGGAACAGATTCTGCAGATCCGCAGGCAGATTGAGTTCACGCACGTGACGACGCGCGAGCAGGCCTACTTTAGCAAGTGGTACTATCCGGTGATACGCGAACTTGCGGTGGAATCGGACTGGAACGGCGATTTTCGCGTGCTGGCCCGCTCGCTTACCCCGCAGATAACGACGGAGGAGGCCCGCGAGGCGGTGAAGAACCTGCTGGAATGGGGCCTGTTGAAAAAGGATGGCGAACGTTATGAGCGCGTATCGCAGATGCTCGATGCCGCGGAAATTCCGCCAATTGCCCTCCGGAAAATCCGCCGCGAGTATATACAGCATGCGATTGGTGCAGTGGAGGCCATGCCGAAAAACGAACGCTTTGCCGCCTTCACGACGCTTGCGATGAGCGAGAAATCCTATAATTATGCGGTAGAGGTATTGGAAGAGGCCCGCAAGAAGATTATTGCGCGGGCAGCTAACGACCTGGATGTGGAGCGCGTTTACGAGATGATGCTCGTGGCATTCCCGATGAGCAAGAAAGTCGGAACGGAGGTTGAAAGATGAAACGTTTGATTGTTTATCTAAAACAGCCTGCCATTTGCCGCGCGTGGGCGCTCGCTTTTGCCGCATCCCTTGCGTTTTTTGCCTGCTCGAACGGCGACGATGTTGCGGGCGGCGTTACCGATATCGGGAACTCTATTGCTCGAGAACCGGATACGACAAAGATTGCAGGGACTGTTGTCGACATGCAGGGCAACAGGATGCCTGCCGCGCGCCTCACGCTGTATTGGGATAACGGTTATGCAATTGAGGATTCGCTGGAAGCTGTTGCCGATTCGAATGCTCAGTTCGAATTCAGGGTCGCAAGCACTGACATGCATGGCTATCTGCAAAACGGGCGGACGACCGTCATCCAGTATGCGGATTCTGCAAGGGGCGTGGTAAATGCGTTTGCGGGCGTTTATCTGTATGCACGGTCGGGTTCCCTTTCGGGAATCTCGCTTCCGCCGAGTGGAAAGGCTACCGAGGTCCGTATCGGGTCGCGCAAGGCCCTGCGCGGGAGCATGTCCGGCGTGGCTTCGGGCAAGGTTCACATCGGCGGAACGAATCTTAGCGCCGACATACAGGAAGATGGCTCGTTCAGTTTCGATTCCATCCCGCCGGGAATGCAGGAAGAATTAATTTATTCAGAAAGCGATTCCGTGCTGGGCTATATTCCGTTTACCATACAAGATGAAGGCGATACCGTTGTCCTCCCGCAACTTGAAAACTACGACGGTTTCCTCTGGAACCTTGACCTGCCTATGCTTGCGGATGCGTACGGGTTTAGCTCTTACCATACCGATTATGTTGTTAGGTTCGATACCAGCCGCAGTGCGGTAGATATCAATATGGCTGGTGACGAGCAGGTGTTCGGCCATAACGGCAAACTGGCGGACAGCGTGAATTACGTGGATGGCGTAAAGGGCAAGGCCGTGCTCCTGGAACCGGGCCAGTATATCGATCTCGATACCCTCAACCCGACCGGTGGCGACTTTACGCTTTCGCTCTGGACAAAATGGAACGGCCCCAACGGTGAGCACCAGGTGCTGTTCTGCCAGCGCGCTTACTGGAGCGATTCTACGTCAAGGTTCCAGTGGCACTACGAGGTAAATAGCGGTTCGTTTGCCGTAATGAAGAGCATGCCGGGCAGGCCCGAGGCGGTATTCTTCGGGGATTCGACCAGCGTGCCTGTTGGCGAGTGGGCGATGCTCACGCTCGTGTCCAGGGACCACAAGGTAAGCATGTACGTGAACGGCAAACCCGTAGCGATTGCGGGTAGCGACGGTACTGAATTTGCAGGCGAGTTCGTGCCGAACGAACTGACCCGCAGCGTCCCCTTCCGCATCGGCGGCGACGAAATCGAGACCGAAACCTGGAACGGGCCGCTCGATGAAATCCGCATTGAATCGATTGCCCACAGCCCCGAGTGGATAAAGATCCGGTACGACAATCTGAAGCCATAAAAAGCAACATATTCGCTTTTTTCAAAAAATTACTCCAAAAGGCTTGACAGAGCCCCTATGTTTAGTATATATTTGTGCAGTAAACATTCGTGCACAAGGTTTTACGGCATAGAGGAAGCCCCATGATCGAAAGAATTAAAGGTATTCTTGCAGAAAAATCCCCCACTTTCGTGGTCGTGGACGTGAATGGAGTCGGGTACGGCGTGAACATTTCGGCCTATACCGCAGGCAAGCTACCCGAAATCGAAAACGAGGTGACGCTCCATACCTACCTCGCCGTACGCGAAGATTCGATGACGCTGTTCGGATTTGCCGACAAGACCGAAAAAGACATTTTCCTGATGTTGCTCGACGTGAACGGAGTCGGCCCCAAGATGGCGCAGCGCATCCTGAGTGGAGTCTCCCCCGCCGACCTCCTGAACATGATTGCAAGCGATAACAAGGCCGCACTTTCAAAAATCAAGGGCCTCGGCAAAAAGACCTGCGAACAGATGACGCTCAGCCTCAAAGAAAAGGCAGCAACACTCCTGCAGGCGCTTGGCAACGTAGATGGCTCAGGCGTTACCAGCATAGGCACCCTCACCGGTGCCAAAATGGAAGCCGTCCTCGCCCTTCACACGCTCGGCGTGAAGGACCCGGCAGCAGAGAAGGCCGTCGTGAAGGCGGCAGAAATCCTGGGCGACAGCGCCGATGCCGCAGCCCTTATCCCCGAGGCGCTGAAGTACTTATAAAAAATTTATGAATCCGGCTGGCCATCGGCCATCAGGATGACAGGTCATAACATGGAAGACAACCGCATCATTTCCCCGCAGAAGAGTTCCTTTGACGACAGCGATTCAGACAAGAATCTGAGACCGCCCAGCCTTGCCGAATTCACCGGCCAAGAAGACATCAAGGAAAGTCTTTCCATCGCCATCGAGGCTGCCAAGCACCGCGGTGACGCTCTTGACCATTGCCTTTTTGCGGGGCCACCGGGCCTCGGCAAAACCACCCTCGCAGGCATCATCGCCAAAGAGATGGGCGTAAACATCCACATTACCAGCGGGCCCGTGCTCGAGAAGGCAAGCGACCTCGCCGGGCTACTCACGAGCCTGCAGGAGAACGACGTGCTGTTTATCGACGAAATCCACCGTCTGAACCGCACCGTCGAGGAATACCTCTACCCCGCCATGGAAGATTTCCGGCTCGACATCATGCTGGATTCGGGCCCAGCAGCACGTAGCGTGAACCTGCCGCTCAAGCACTTCACCCTCGTTGGCGCCACGACCCGCAGCGGGCAACTGACCGGACCGCTCCGCGACCGCTTCGGCCTTCAATACCGACTGGAACTCTACAACGAGAAGGACCTCGTCAAGATCCTGATGCGTAGCGCTGGTATTCTGGATATTGAACTTTCGGAAGATGCCGCAAGAATGCTCGGCGGCAGGTGCCGCGGGACTCCCCGAATCGCGAACCGCGTGCTCCGGAGATGCCGCGACGTGGCACAAGTTCGCGGAACCGGCATAATCGACGTACAGGCCGCAAGCAAGACTCTCGACATGCTCGGAATAGACAAGGAAGGCCTGGACCCGACGGACCGCCGTATCCTTTCTACCATGATGGACATGTTCGATGGCGGGCCCGTAGGTATCGGCACCATCAGCGCCGCGATGGGCGAAGAGCCTAATACCATTGAAGAAGTTTACGAACCCTACCTTATACAGAAGGGCCTCTTAAACCGCACCCCCCGCGGGCGAATCGCCACACGCAATGCCTATGAGATGTTCCACAAGAAGATTCCCCAGAATCTCGACCCCGCCTTAGACCAAATTAACTTGTTCTAAAGTTCAGCGGAATTCCGGTGCGATCGTCATCACGAGATTCACGCCATGTAGACCATGGAAACCCAGTTGTACGCGGAACCAGTACATATCCGGTCTGCGCACGCGTACTCCAAATCCCCAGGAATTGTAGAACCGGTCGAACGACCATTCCTTGAATCCTGGTGCATGCATCATATACTCATTGAAAAGGACCCCATCGACGTAATAGTCGATAGGCCAGCGGTACTCCATGCTCAGGCTCATCACATGGCGGGTGGACCATGCATTGCCATAACCTCGGAACGGGAATCTCGGACCAACAATCGTGTACGCATCGACAGCCGCATGGCCCTGTTCCATTTCCCAGATATCTACAAGGCGGTACTGTAGTGCAATGACGCGACGTTCAAAAAGCGTCTCGCGTACATTTTCCGGGCGCCACATGCGCAAGGCGGCATCCCAGTTGAAGTCCGTATAGAACCGCCTGTTCTGCCGAGCTTCCTTTCTCGAAAAGTGGAATGTTTCCGCCTTGCCGAAATAGAAGTAATGCTGCAGCAAGACCTCGGTACGCATGTAGTCATGGTTCGCCCCATCGTCTACAATCGACTCCGACGCCCTGGTTCCAAGCGCATTCGAAAGATCCTGCCTCGAGATTCCGCTGTACTCACCCACAAAGACATAGCGTGCCGAGAGTTGCATACGGCTACCGCGGCTCGGCGTAAACGGGAAGTCGAGGTTATCGAACAGGATGGACGCCTCTACCGGATACTGCATAAAATGCTGGTACAACCCGTGGTCGCCGACATAGAACTTATCGTCGACAAGGATACTATCCTGCGTCTTGTTCGGGAAGTCATGCCTCTTGAAATCAACACGGCCATTGAATTCCAGGCTCCAGCGGCCATCGCTTGTCAAAGGCAAGCCGGTACGAAAATCGAACGTCATCGAGGAATCCGGCATTATGAACGATTCCTTCGTTCCCGGAATGATAAACCGGGCATCACTGTCCCAATACTTGCGGAAGCGGAGTCCCCCCAGAAGCCTCGTGCCAAAAAGCTGGTGCTTCGTGTATCGCAGATCAATATACCAGTCACCGTTTGCAAAGTACTGTGGCGACAGAACAAGATAGTCCTTGTCCAAGAACAGGCTCCGGTGGCGGTACGTAAAGCCGAGCATCGTAGTATTGCCCGGTTTCAAGTTCATTATCGGGTACAGGAGTACGTTACGCTTCTCGCCGAACGTAATAAGGTCAATGGATGTTTCGATAACACCATTATCAAAGGCATACTTGATAGGCTGCGCTATCGGATAGACGGCTCCGTTCAGGGCAGGCTGGATAATGTGCTCGAAAGGCCATACAAAAAAACGGGACCAGAAAGAAGACCCCGTATCGACTGTCGCGGTATCATTCGAGACAACAGCCGAATCCACGGAAGCAGCAGACGAGGCCGTAGAATCCGCGGTCTGCGCCACCGAGAAAACAGCCATAAACGCCAACGAGAGCAAAAGACTTCTCGGGCGCACAAATCCGATACCGATGTCTAACCATCTAGCCATCGTGAAATAATTTATAATAATTGAGAGCGGAATGTTAGCCGTCTTTTTCGCGAAGCGGGTCGAACCTGTTCAGAAGCAGGCAAATGAGGGCGTATACAGAGCCTCCCGTGAGGCCCCCCAGGAGATCGGCCACCAAGTCGAGCGGGCTACAGTCGCGGCCCTCGACAAAGCTCTGGTGGAATTCGTCGGTACAGCCATAGGCGACAACGAGTGCCGTCACGACAAGGACCCGCAGCCACTGCCTCTTGGACCATTGGGCGCGAGACCACCACATGGCAAAGCAGCCCGCAAGCGTCGCATATTCGCAGAAATGCGCCAACTTGTCCCAGACCTGCGGAAGGTCTTCCAGCTGCTCGTTAGTAAGAGACGACAGTTTGAAGATAATTGCCATGCATAGCACGGCTGGCACGGCCCGGAAAAACGGGTATTTTTCAAATAGCGATTCAAACATCCTGCCAAGAAATGTAGAAAATAAATTAATGACAAAGGATTGCATTTCTTTTTTCTTGTGCGAGTATCGTTTTCCGGGTATAAAAAAATTTGCATGAGGGCCATTTTTCTACATTTACGCACATGAAAGCGATTACCCTGAAGGCCGGACGCGAGAAGTCCGCATTGCGTTATCACCCGTGGATCTTTAGCGGAGCCGTCGACGAGGTCGTCGGCGACCCTGCACTCGGCGATACCGTCGAGGTTTACAGCTACCGGAGCGACTTCCTGGGTCTTGCGGCATACTCGCCCAAGTCCCAGATCCGCGGGCGCTTCTGGACATTCGGCGAGAAGGGCAACATCGACCGAGAATTCTTCAGCGACCTGCTTGACCGGGCGATTGCCGCCCGCAAGAGCCGCGGCTTCGACATCGAGGACAAGGAGAGCGCATTCCGCCTCATCAATGCGGAAAACGACGGTATCCCCGGATGCATCATCGACAAGTATGCCGACATCTACTCGGTGGAAATCCTTGCCGCCGGTGCGGAAGTCCACCGCAATACGATTTACGAACTCCTCGCCGAAAAGACGCACTGCCGAGGCATCTACGAGCGCTGCGATTCAGACGTGCGCAAAAAAGAAGGTCTGCCGCTCCGTACGGGAGTCGTGTACGGCGAGGTGAGCGACGAGCCCGTCATCATCAACGAGAACGGTATCCTCTTCCCCATCGACGTGAAGAACGGGCACAAGACGGGCTACTACCTCGACCAGCGCGACGCACGCCGCCGCATCGGCGAGCTTTCAAAGGGCAAGAAAGTTTTGAACTGTTTCTGCTACACCGGCGGATTCGGGCTATACGCCCTCCGTGGCGGTTGCGAGAAGGTATACCAGGTGGATGTTTCCAAGGACGCCCTCAAGCTCGCGAAGGAAGGCATCATGCGCAACAAGCTCAGCACCACGCATGCAACGCATGTAGAAGCGGATGTATTCCAGTACCTGCGCAAGTGCCGCGACAAGGCTGAAACATTCGACCTCATCGTGCTGGACCCGCCCAAGTTCGTAGAGAGCAAGGACAACCTGCAGAAAGGCGCCCGCGGGTACAAGGACATCAATCTGCTCGCCATGAAGCTCTTGGCCGAAGGCGGCATGCTCGCGACTTTCAGCTGCTCCGGACTCATGGAAATGGACTTGTTCCAAAAGATTATCGCGGATGCCGCCGCCGATGCGAGACGGCGCGTTCAAATCATTGAACGCTTCGGCCAGCCCGCCGACCATCCCGTAAATACGGCCTTCCCCGAAGGCCAGTACCTCAAGGGATTGCTCGTACAGGTGGTCTAATTTTTCACACAAAAAAGATGCCCGACCAAGTCGGGCATGACTTTTACACTCGGGCAAGATAACCCTACTTTTTAAACCGCAGGATTTCCGTGCGGTTTTTGCTTTGTACGGCAATGTGGTAAATGCCTGCAGGCAAGGCCTGCACATCAAATGTTGCCGAGCGCATTGCCCTGCGGAGCATCACCTCGCGGCCCTGCAGGTCAAGGATGCGTACCATCGCACCTTCGACAAAGCCGCTGCCGAGTTCAACAAACAGATGATTGTCGGCATAGTGGACAGAAGTTCCATACACGCTTGCGAAATTTCCAAGATACGGAAGTGCCGTCTTGCCGGTATCCGTTACAGAGGTATCTTTCTTCGTCGGAATTTCATCATCTTTGCCGAGCAAGCGCCACATCTGGTTCCATTCCCAGTCGTCAGCCCAGCTCTGCACCACGCGTTCGCCGTCAGTCGTCGCACGCAGGTACATGTCACTGTGCTGCATCTTCATGCGCACCACCGAGCCCTCGTAGCCGGACTGCTTTTCCATCACCACCTTCTGGTGACTGCCCGCGTTCCATTTGTACAGGCCCATCGTAATGCCCGCATCCTTCGATTCATTCGGGGTATCCAGCGACATGTCGCCAAAGTTGATACGGTAGGTTGTCGAAGAGAGCGGCGTAATCGTCACGACGGCATTGTCGCCACTGCAGTCGCCCAGCGCTAGCTTATCCTCGGATGTTCTCACCATGCACGTACCGAAATTCATCGACATGATGCGCACCGTATCGGGTTTCGCCGGCTTGGCCTGCCACACGCGCACCCAGTCCGCTTCAAAGTAGGCGGGCTTATCAGACGTGATTTCGATGTCATCGCCAGCCCAGCCTCCGATGGCAAGGTTCACGATAATATACTGCGCCGAGAGCTGCTTGATTTCGGTCGGGCGATTGTAGCTGGCAAACTTCTTGTCATCGAAATAGAAACTGAGTGTTGACTCGTCCCACTCCACGCCATAGTTGTGGAAGCCCGCGGAACGGTCCACGTCATCGTCCTTGTGCCCACCGAAAGAGGCCTCGTGGTCCCACGCCGAGCCATGACTGTTGTACCAGCTCGGGTCGGTGTAATGCAGGTAGTAATGGTGCTGCTTGCGCGAAGCCGGAATTTCAAGAATGTCGATTTCCGGTGGCCAGCCATCTTGCAGCGTCCAGAAAGCAGGCCACGTTCCCTTTTGCCACGGGGCCTTGAAACGGCCTTCAATATAGCCGTACTTCACTTCGAAATGATTCTTGGTATCAATCGCACCCGAGGTGTAATCGACCGGGATTTCCTTGTTGTTGAACTTCGCCTTTTTCCCGTTGGCATTCGGGTGCACCTTCTTTTCGCCCTTCAGCTTGAGCGTACCGTCGGAAACGATTACATTCTCTTCGGCGCAGTAGGCGCGGTGATTATGCGTGGGGCCCCAGTTGTACGTGGGGTTCCACTTTTTCTTGTCTAACGAAGTTCCGTCAAAGTTGTCTTCGAACACCAATTCCCAGCCGCTGAAGTTTGCGGGAGGTTCGGCAAAAGATAGCGTCGCGGCGCACAGCACCGCAAACGATAAAGATTCAATTGAACAGATTTTTTTCACAACCAATCCCTAAACCCTGTAGGTTTTATTCATCCTTTACGCAACGGACCGAAAGTCCATTGATCTTTCTCACCGTATTCACGATGGCATTGTCGTTGCTGCAATCCAAGTACATGTGGTAAGCCAGGGAATCCGCAGCACCGCCGTCGGCTTCCGTGGCAGCCCACATGAGGGAAGAGCAACCGTGATAGGTAAAACCGTCCTGGGTGCTGGTAGTAAACTTCATGCCCGCGGGGAGTGCCGTAAAGCCGAAGTCATCTGTACCGCTACCTTCGTTTTCCCAACCACTCATAGACTTGAGCTTGCTAGAGCCCTTCCAAAGAATCTCGTTCAAGGAATCTGCCCCGACTTCCTGCAACAGGGATTCCCAGTCCGCCTTAGTCGGCAAGCGCCAGCCTTCGGGGCAAATCCTCTGTGCAACGTTCCACGTGTAGAGGCGACCTGCCGATTCGCAGTTCTCGGGCTTGTCCCAGTAGCACCAGTCGTTCTTGATAGAGCTCGCCGCCCCTTCAATGTCGAAGTAGTTCAAATTCTCGGCCATCCAGACCTGGCCGCCGATGGTCGTCGTCTTGTAAACATTCCCGTCACGCGGGTCCGTCATCGAGCCATAGGCAAAGTCGGGATTGTCGTGCGCACCCCTGGGGTCGTAGAAATGCCATACGCCCAAGCTGTCAGGATCGTGACGCGCCGTATCTGCCGGACTGATGTTGAACTCTTCAAGGAAATCGGAAATTTCTTCTTCGGTCCAGGAATAGCCCGTATCGCTAGAAGAAGCCTCTTCGCTCGAAGATGACTCAGGTATTTCGGTTTCGGCAATACCTTCGTCCAGAGCCTCAGACTCCGTGGAACCAGATTCCGCTTCTGGAGCGGGCTGCTTTGCAGACTGCGCTACGGCGCCTTCAGCTTTTTCCACAGCACTCACGTCCCCTTCTGCACTTCCAGGATTGCCAGTACCATTGCTACATGCGAAAAGAAACGCAGATATGGCGACCGTTGATATGAGCCGAAAATTTTTCATGACCAATCCCCCTTTAGGATCCTTTACCTTAATCTATGTTTTTTCAAGCCAAAACGCAATAGGGAGCACCTATACGGAAAAAGTAAAAAGCCCCTTTGATGGGGCTCTTTTTAGACATAAAGCAACTATCAACCGCTTAACGGGCACGACGCGGGAGTTCAGAAGCATGCCTCTCGAGCCACACGGCATCTTCGAGCGCGCGTTCGGCTTCAGTTGCCCAGTCGGATTCCGGATACTGCTGAACTACAGTGCGGTAGCGCGTTACGGCACTATGGAAATCACGGAGTTCGCGGTAGATATTCCCCATCTGGAGCATCGAGAAATAGTACTCATCGGTACTGACACCCTTATCAAGGAGAGCCTTGTAGACTCGCAGGGCCTCACCAAGATTGCCACTCTTGTACAGGAGGTTTGCATTCGCGACGCTGTATTCTTCGTCAGCTGCCGCAGGCGACGGAGTAACAGGCTTTTCCACCGAGGGCGCGGGTTTCGCGGCCGCCTGCGCCGGAGTCTCGGCAGATTTCTTTTCAGCAGCAGTCTCCGTCTCGGCGGCCTTTGCCGCTTCTACCGCAGCCTTCATTTCAGCAAGGCGGCTTTCGGCAGATGCACGGAACTTTCCATCGGGAGCGGCCTTCTTGAGGTATGCCGCAAGGGCCTTCTTTTCCTGGTCTGCGCGATTTGTCTTCTGGTAAACAAGAGCAAGGTAGTAGTTCGCGTCGTTACCTTGTTCCTTATAGGCAAGTCCCTTCTTCAGGTTGAACTCCGCCTTGTCGTACTCACCCATCTCGTAACGGGTCACGCCCGCATAGAAATAGGCACCGGCATGTCCGGGCTGCTTAGCAAGAACTTCACGCCACATCGTGGCAGCTTCCTTGTACTTGCCTTCGGCAAGGAAAGCCTTGCCCTTCTCGAACGGATCGGTCGGAGCCACAGGTTCGGCACTGACAGCGGGCTTCTGGGGAGCAGGTTCCGCCACCTTTTGCGGAGCTGGAGCAGGTTCGCTCACCTTGACCGGTTCCGGAGCGGGTTCGGCAACCTTCTGCGGAGCAGGGGGCTCAGCCTTCGGGGCTTCCGCAACAGGAGCTGCGGGAGCCGATTCAGCAGGTGCGGCAGTCTCTACAGGGGCAGCAACTTCTTCGGCAGGCCTGTTCTTCGGATCCTTCGCACGCTCCTCGGCAGCCTTCTTCTTGTCGCCCAGGGCCTCGTAAACCTTAGCGATACCTTCGTAAGCGGCGCTCATCGTCGGCTCGAACTTATAGGCAAGCCTGTAGTTCGCGATGGCCCTGCTGTAATTCTTAGTCTTCGTGTAGACTTCTGCTGCACGGAAATATGCCTCGCCATTCTTCGGTTGCTCCGCAAGAATCGCCCTGTATTCACCGAGAGCCATTTCGTAATCGCCCTTGGCCTCAAAAATGGCCCCCTGTTCAAGGCGCGGGTCGCTCGCAAGCGAGATTCCAATCGAAAGAACCAGTAAAACGGCAGAAAGTCGAATATTCATGTAACGACAATTTAGAAAAAATATCCAAAAAAAATGGCACGCGACAATGAATTGAAGGTCTTTCACGTCACGTGCCAACACCCGGGTCCACACCCGTGCATATTTAGGGGGGAGGTTATTGTTTATTTATGCACAGGGTTTTCATCCCGTATTCATTTACCAATCGAACAAAATAGACACCCGTAGGCAATCTCGAAAGGTCGACTACGCGGGCCGTACTCGAGAGAACCTTCCGGCCATCCACGCGGGCCACACTCACGCGGAATGCGACCGGGGAATAAATTTCAAGGCGAGATTCCCCCGCAACATAGCGCATGGATTCGCCATGCAGGGGCATGGAAGCCACCAACGCATCCGTGCTGCTAGAGGATTCCACACTCGACGAACTTTCGGCCCCTTCGGACGAAGAGGATTCTGCGCTCGAGGAACTAGATTTTTCAGACGAGCTGGACTTAGCAGAACTGGAAGATACCGGAACGGACGAAGAACTTGACTTCGCAGAACTGCTGGAGGAAGGTTCATCCCCACCGGCAGGGATGACGGTTCCAGACCAGCCCTTGTACGCCACGAGCGCATCCTTGAGCGGTTGGTTCACATCAGAAGAAGCATCATCAACAGAATTGTCGAAAGTCCACTTGAAATCGCCACCCTGCACACGGCCCGCATACCGGACAACGTTGTCCCTAGCCGTCGCGGCATCGTCCACCTTGTAGCTGTACATCACGGAATTGTCGGTATCGAAGTTGTTGTAGGTGTTTGCGCCGTCATACGACTTGACCGTAGAGGGTACCTTCGTGTTGCGGCTATCCACGACATACGCATCGAAGTCTTCGGAGGTATTGATCCCCTGGCTTGCCGCCGTCGTTTCCACACCCTTTACCTTGTACGAGGTTGCACCATACGGAATGAACGTGTAGGAGCCTTCCATGTAATTGCCGTAAGCCTTGATGGTACCGCCCGCTTCCTTGCTGAAAGTGCCGTTGTTCGTCGGGTCGCGCTTGGTGCCGCTCGCATACACGTCCGTCCCCTGCATCGAAGTGAGCATCGGGTACTTGCAGTTGCGGAAGTAGTTGTTTTCCATAAACACCGAGGAACCAAGCGTGGAGCCCGCACCGTATTTGGCGTTGCCGTCGTAGTAGTTGTTGTACACGTGGGCGCTGTAGTAGCGCACACGCGGATGGCGGCTGTCAGAATGATCGTACCAGTTGTGGTGATAGGTAATGTAGTAGCCTTCGGTCGTACCTTCCTTGAGTCCGAGCAGGTTAGACTTGCCATTGTCCCAGAAGTGGTTGTAGCTGAACGTCACATACGTCGAAAGCTTGCAGTCGAGCGCGCCGTCACCCTTTTTCTGGTCGGCATCGGAACCCGCATCGCCATAGAAGAAGTCGCAGTTGTGCACCCACACGTACTGGTTGTTCTGCTGCAGGCCGATGTTGTCGCCCTCGTCGCTGTTCACGTTCATGATGCCGAGGTTGCGGATTTCCACGTTCTGCGCGTTCTTGACGCGGATTCCCCAGCCGTTCACGGTCGCGTCGGGCCCGACACCCTCCACCGTCACGTAGGAGGTTTCAGACTTGCCGAGGTCAATCACCATGTCGCCCTGCACAAGCGAATCCGAATCCGTCACGTTGCCGACAAAGCGCAGGTCGAGCGGAGTCGTCTCGTAGCCCTTCTTGTAGCAGTTCAATATGCCCTGGAAACTCTTGCAAGTCGTCTTTGTCCCCTTGGAACTTGTAGCCACGTCCATCGTCACGGTATTCTTGGTGCTTTCGGTAATGTAGAGTACCACGGCGCCATCCTTGAGCGTGCCGTCAGCCTTGTACGCACCGGGAACGCGCCCATTGGAAAAAGCAAAACCGCTGCGGTCGTGCGCCTTCACCGAGAGCGTCTTCGTCGTAGCGGCAGCGCCCTCCTTGCCGCCCTTCACGCCAGCAACCTTGAGCGTGTAGTCGCCCGCCTTGAGCCCCGGAACGTCTACGCGCCAGATGGAACCGTACTTGCGGACAAGCTGCGCATCGACCTTCACGTCGGTTTTTCCCGCACCGCTATAGTACACGTTGTAGCTGTCGGAGCCATCCGGGCTCCATTCCGCATAGGCAGATTCCAACCAGCCCCCTGCGGTCGACAGAGAAACCTCGGCATACGAGGCAACCGCCACGCCGAGCCCAAGAATCATCATCGAAGAAAATTTCATACCATCATCCCTTTTTCAAGAACATTCGGGAACATTCCCTCACGGCGTCCCAAATGTTCTCAAAATTTCTTTTTAAAAGATAACCCAAATTCAATCAAAATGCAACATATTTTTGTAAATATTTCAATTACTACCATATTTTTGTTCTCAATTTTTACAAAAATAACCTAATTAACGCAATTTTTGCGTACAATAAGACGGGACCGGCATGCCGCATAACAACAAAAACACAACAAAAAACAACACCTATTTTCCCACACAGACTCCAAAATCCACCTGATTTTTTTTATCCTTTACTCAAATCAATTCGGAACAATGATGAAGCCAAAAATACTATTGACAATGTTGTCCCTATTTTTTGCAACAACGTTTGCAGAAAGCCCGTCCGACACAGCCAATTTCAACGTTCTCCACGGAGCCGCCTACTACAATGCGGTGCTGACCCCGAGCGAAGCGCCCTCCGTACACAGGAACATCTACACCCCGTACCTCATGTACGGCAGCAACCTTGTCGCCCTCGGCCCATCGAACGCCTACGGTATCGCCAGCTACACATCCAACAACCAGACTTCTTTCCTTGCCTATCTCAACAACATGGCTATGCTCGGCATCGCCACAAAGTCTTTCGGTTTCAGCATCGCTTTCGACATCGACGAAAAATTGAACTTCTTTAAGGAAAAGGACGCCTACCACAAAGAAGAAACTACCGAAATTCATGGTCGCGCCAACAACCTTACGCTCCGCCTTGCCTTCCCCATGCAGTCCATCGACTTCCTGGCGACCTTGAGATACTACCAGTCAAACGATTCCCTCGCCATGGTCGACTACGCGGACAGCGAAGGCAAGATCGACTACGACTACCATAGGCTAGCCCACGACATTTACGGCGCAATTACATTCACGAACAGGCCCTCCGCCAAGAACTTCTCCTGGAGAACCGGAGGAAGCCTTGGCCGTGAATTCTGGTGGAAGGATTCCACCCTGAAAAGCACCATCGACCCTGACGACAATTACAAGCACACCTCCGAAAGAGACGACAGCTACTTCTACGCAAGCCTTTTCTACAACTTCGGCTACATCGTCCTGAAATCCGGGAACGCCCGCGTGCACGTAGGCAACAACGCGAGCCTCAACGCCTACATCTTCGACAGAGTCGAAGACAAGGACAATCACCGCAAGGATGCCTACATGCGCGGCACCCTCACCCTCACCCCCCACCTTCTCGCCGAATACGTCTTGAACGAGAACTGGGTAATCTGGGCCAGCGCGGATTACAGCTGGAGCAGCAACGCCTATCGCGAGGAGTACATCGAGCTCTACAAGACCGAAGACGAGACCAAGAACTACTTTACGCGTTTTTCGACAAAGAGCGGCAGAGTCTACACGACTACGGGCGTGCTTTTCAGATACAAACACCTGACGCTTGAAACCTCTATCATGTCCGGTTTTTACAACAATCCCTTCAGAGGTTTCACCGGCAACACCATACTATTCGACTTCTCCGGAATCGTAACATTCTAACTGAGAGGAAAACTATGAAAAAGACAATCTTTTTTGCATTGTACCTGGTTTTCGCCCTTATCGTAGCGTGCTCCACCGATTCCACCATCAACGGTCCGAGCAATCTCAACACCCCGCACAATAAGACGTACGCGACGAACTCCAGCAGTTCCAAGAAGTCTTCGAGCAGCACGGAATCTTCCAGTTCCGTCAGTTCGTCTAGTGCAAAGTCCTCTTCTAGCGAAGAAGAAGACGAATCCAGCAGTTCGGAGGAGTCCAGTTCGTCCAGCGTTTCTAGTTCTTCTACGGAATCGAGTTCTTCCAGCGATGGGGATTCTTCCAGCAGCGCCGAAGACTCGGATTCTTCATCTTCCAGCGATGAGGATTCCTCCAGCAGCGCCGAAGACCCGGACTCTTCATCTTCCAGCGATGAGGATTCCTCCAGCAGTGCCGAGGACCCGGACTCTTCATCTTCCAGCGATGAGGATTCCTCCAGCAGTGCTGAAGACCCGGATTCTTCATCCTCTAGCGAAGAGGATTAACCCAAAAGTTTTAAAGTCAAGATAAAAGTTTAAAGAATAACAACAAAAGGATACAGAATGAAGATAAAACTGATAACCCTGACTGCAGCGGCAGCGCTGACTGTCGCCATGGCCCAGGAAAACAGCGACAATGTGGGTCTCGCATCCACCGACAACGCTCCCGCGACCGAACAAGCGCCGGAGCCGGCGCCGGCGCCGGCTCCCGCTCCTGCTCCGCAAGTAACACCAGCACCTGCCGCACCAGCTCCCCAGGCGGCCACCACGGCGGCAACCGATACCGCAACCAAGAAGCCCACTGCGCTTCACGGTATCTCGTACAACAACGTTGGCAACACGGCCGCAGAATCGACCGTCGCCGACAACCTGAACAAGCCCTACAAGATGGCCGGTTCCAAGTTCGTCTATATCGAACCCACCAGCGCATTCAGTGCCGTGGCCTTCGGAGACCAGAGCACAAAGTTTATCTCCTTTGAAATGTCGAACAACCTCGGGCTTGCAACCTTCGGTATCGCAAACAGGGGATTCGGCGCATCCATCAGCTACGCTCTCGGAAAGGAAATCACCTTTACCAAGAGCCGTGATGCCTACGAACAGACCACCGAAGACGAATACACCGTCTCTGCCGGTGACATCGTCCGCGCCAGGTTCGCCCTCCCTCTGGGAGCATTTGACCTGAACGCAACCCTCTTCTGGCTCACCTACCAGAACGAGACCTCCACTTCTGAAGAGTACAAGGATTCCGACGACAAGACAACGACTGACGTCGAAAACGACTTCTGGGATCTCGGCGGAAAGGTTTCCGTGAGCAACGACCCCTCGGCAAGGAACATCTTCTGGAATGCGGGCGTAACCTTCACTCGTCACGAGAACTCCTACGAAAGGGAACACAAGGCAGGCTCTACGACTTCCAAGACCGAGACCTCGGGCATGGACGCACATATCTATATCCAGCCCGAATTCAACATCGGCGGAACAATCCTCAAGGGTAACAGGGCACGAGTCCTGCTCGGCCTCAACACCCGCGCCCCGCTCAAGTTCTATGACGAATTCGATGACGACACCCGCAAGAACAAGGACGACTTCTTCACGATGGGCGTCTACGCCGTGCCGAACATCTTTGCCGAAATCAAGCTCGGCAACTGCTGGCATATCTATGGCGGCGCTGACTACACCTGGGCAGTGTTCACCATGGAAAGCGAAGAATACATCACGGACTACAACGACGAAATCGACATCGTGAAGAACAACATCACAAGAATCCGCTCTCTTACCGGTGCAACGACAGTCAATCTCGGAGCCCGCTTCTACTACAACAACTTCGCGCTGGAAGCTTCCGTCGAGAACACGTTCTACAACAATCCCTTCCGTGGCTTCGCCGACGGCAACAACAACATCCTCGCCAACTTCGGCGGATTCATCTACTTCTAATCGGGAGGCACTATCATGAAAAAAATTATCGCTATTCTCTTCTCTTCCATGATGTTCGCCGCCCTCACCGCGTGCTCCGCGGGAGAAGACAGTTCCATCTCATCCCCACGTTCGGGATCCTTCATCGAAAGTCTCTGCGCCATATACACGACAGAGAAGAATACTTCGTACGGCGTCGTCTATTCCTGCAAGGACAACGGCAAGCAGTACATCTGCTCTGCTACCGAATGCGAGCCGTATACCGACTAAGTAATTCTGAACGTATCCTTTTTAGCAAGGCGCGCCCTTTTGTGGGGTGCGTCTTTTGCATTAAAGTTTTTCGAGTTCCGCATACAGGTCGTACAGACGCTGCACACCGTTCTCGAGCCCGAAATAGTGCTTGATGTAAGGTACCAGGAGCACAAGGAATAGTGCCGCAAGCACAAGCACCATAATCTCGGGACACGCCACAAAGAACAGGAAACTCCCGACCGTCAATAGCGCAAAAAGGACCAGCACAATTTCGTGCGCAAGCCGCTCATGCTGGAAAAATTCTATGCGGGTCCGCACCGAAAGCAGTTGCTCGGCAGAAAGTGGACGCCCCACCTCAAGAAGCGACTTCAGGTACGCTTCATAATCGGACAGTTTCTTGATCATATCTAGCCCTTTATGGGTAAAATAATTAAAAAATCAAAAAAAAAGTTCCTTTTTGGGGCAAGAATACGTATTTTGTGTACATGGAACCGCTGCAGTTCACATCCCTCCCGTCCCTGTTCTTCGCGAACTGTTCACGCGACGATTTCGGAGGATGGTACAAGCGGGTCAACGGAGATTGGCTGCACTATTCCAAGGAATTTCTTCGGGATACGGCCATCTACTGCGCCATCGCTCTCGACAACTGCGGCATGGACCCGCAAGACAACGTCGGCATCATCGCCCCAAGTTCGCCGGAATGGATTGTCGCCGACATCGCGACACAGGTGAACCACAGGGAAACCATCCCGCTATTCCCGAATATCGCACCCGAGAACTTTCTATACCAGTGCAACGAATCGCAGGTGCAAGTCCTTATCGTAAATGCAGTGACGGACCTTAGCCTGCCTCTTCAGGCTATACTTTCCCATTTCAAGCGCATCATATGCATCGACGGGACATCGCACCTACCCGAGAACGGCATCTACTGGAACGATTTCATAGAAGAGGGCCAGAAACACAGCGAAGACCCGAAGTACTTCAGCTGGATTGACAATCAGATACAGAGTATCAAACCCGATGACATCTTCAGCGTCATCTATACGAGCGGATCTACCGGTACGCCGAAGGGAGCAGAACTTTCGCACCGGAACATGCTCGTGCAGATCCAGAACCTGCTCGAATTCTACCGAATGAACCGCAAGGAAGATTCCGCCCTCACCATCTTGCCTGTAGCGCATGTTCTCGAGCGCATGGTCGTATATTTCTATACCTTGAACGGCATAAAGATTTACTTCGCGGACGACCCGAAAAACACGGCGCAAATTCTCAAGGAAGTGCACCCGGCCATCATGGTGGTCGTGCCCCGGATACTCGAGCGACTCTACGAAAGCATGACCATCATCGGCGACCATGCAAAGGGCCCGAAGAGCCTCTTCATCAAGAGTGCCATCAAGCTTGCGAAACTGAGCGACCCCGAAAAGCGCAAGACCCCCATGCAAAGGCTGTACGACAAGCTCGTCTACAAGAAAATGCGCGATGCCCTCGGCGGTAACTTCAAGCTCCTTATAAGCGGCGGAAGCGCCCTAAACAAGTCCATACTGCGTTTTTTGCTCAACATTGGGCTCCCCGTGTACGAAGGCTTCGGCATGACAGAATGCAGCCCTGTAATTTCGGTGAACAGCCCGTTCTGCTCCAAACCGGGTAGTATCGGGAAGCCGCTCCCGTATCTCAGTGTCCGCATAGGCGACCAGAACGAGATTCAGGTGAAGGGAGAAAGCGTCTTCAGGGGCTACCGCAACAAGCCCGAACTCAATGCACAGATCTTTACCGAGGACGGTTTCTACAAGACCGGCGACCAGGGATTTTTCGACGAAGACGGATTCCTGAACTTCAACGGTCGCATCAAGGAACTCCTCAAGACAAGCACCGGCAAGTACGTAAGCCCGAACCCCATCGAGCTCGAACTCTGCCGCCACCCCGCCGTGGAACAGGCGCTAGTCATCGCGAACGACCGCAAGTTCGCATCTGCCGTCATCTGGCTAAATCCCGAAGGGGCACGTCGCCTGCTCAAGTTGAAAAAAGAGGAATTCGATATCGAGAAGGCGCTGCAGTCGCTACGCGTCCGCGAGGCAATCAACAGGCACATCACGCGCGTAAACAAGAAACTCAACCACTGGGAACAGATTCGCAAGTGGACTCTCGTAGGCGATGAGCTCACTGTAGAATCCGGGCTCCTCACGCCTACGCTGAAAATCCGGCGCTCGATAGCCGAGGCCCGCTATGCGGAGCAGATAGAAGCGATGTACAGGAAACCCGAAGCCTAGTTCTTCGAGATAATCTTGAACTTGCCTGTCGGAGTGCCCTTGCCCGGCGGGAGAATCATCATCACCTTCTCCATGCGGGTTCCGTCCATCTTGAGGACACGGAACTTGTAGCCCTTAATCTCGACCTCCGCACCCGGCGACGGGATAATCCCGAGCGTCGCCTGGATAAGGCCGGAAAGTGTCTCCACATGGGAGCCTTCAGGCGGAGTGAGTTCCACTTCGAGTTCGTCTTCCAGGTCGGAAAGCGTCATGAGCGGGTCAAGGATGTAGCGGCCGTCCTTCAGTTTCTGCACGTCATCTTCCTCGTCGACATCGTCCTCGTCGCGGATTTCACCCACGATTTCTTCCAGGATGTCTTCGAGCGTCACGAGACCGGCCGTACCGCCGTATTCGTCAATGACGATGGCAAGCTGGTTACCCGTCTTGCGCAATTCCGTCAGCAGGTCGTCAATCTTCTTGTGGTAAGGCACGAACACCGGCGGCATCACGATCTTCATGATGTCGAACGGTTCGGAACCATGCTCGGTGTACCATTCCAGAAAGTCGCGGTTCGAAAGGATACCCACGATGTTGTCCATCGTGTCCTTGTAAACAGGCAGGCGCGAATGGCGTTCGCTGTTCAAGACCTTCACCAAGTCGGCAAGCGGCGTATCCACGTCGATGGCGCACATGTCCACACGCGGGGTCATGATTTCGCGCACCGGAGTCTCCACGAAGTCGAAGATGTTGAGGATCATCTGCTGTTCTTCTTTTTCAAGGCCCTCGTCTTCACCATCCTGCATGTCAGAAAGGTCGGCTTGCACGGCATCGCGCATTTCCTCGGGCAAGAAGCTCAGTTTGGAATCGTAGCCGAAGAGTTCCAGCAACTTCACGAACACGACATGGCAGAACTTCGCCACCGGCACAAAAGGCAGGCGGATGATGCGGAAAAGCGGCACAAGAATTACAGACAACGTATCAGGCTTGAGACTTGCCACCAGGTACGGGATAAATACCGTAAGCACGTACAGCACGGCACATGCCACAATCAGGTAGAGCGCAAGAACCAAGTAGAAGTTGTCATGGAGAACAGGTAACGAGAAGTACTTCGCATAAAGGAAAAATCCGAGCACGCCGGCACTCACGTTGCCGAAAATGCGTCCGATGGAAACGCACTCGTTAAAGCCGTTCCACTTCACAAGGGTCGCAATCTTCTCTTCGCGCTCGTTACGCTCCTTAGGGTCGCGCTTTGCGAATATAAGGCTGAACGCACACTTGGTGGCAGAGAACGTAGCCGACACAAGAACAAACACGCACAAGAATACCGTCAAGACGACGTTATGATTTTCCATCACGCCTTCTCCTTGTAGAGGTCAAGCCCGAGGAATTCGCATTCGCGCTTGCGCATGACCTTGCGGTCTGCCGCCTTGATGTGGTCGTAACCAGAGAGGTGCAAGAGCCCGTGAACAATCACGCGCTTGAGTTCGGCATAGAACGTGTTGCCGTACTCCGGAGCCTGGCGCTTCACCTGGTCGCGGGCGATATAGATTTCGCCCAAAAAATCCTCTTCGTGCCATTCATACGAAAGCACGTCCGTCACCTTGTCGAGCCCGCGGTAGTCGCGGTTCATCTCGCGCACGAAGGCATCGGTGCAGAGGACGATATTGACGTTTTTTTCCTTTCCTTCTTCGCGGAGGAGCTTGCGAGCCATAGCTTCGAACTTGGCCTTCCAAGGGAATACCTCGATATCCCCCTCGCACAGGAAATCAATCTTGTATTTCTTCTTTTTACTACTAGCAGGGTCTGCCATTAAATGTTATACCACTTCTTGAGGGTTTCAATCATGGCTTCGGCCTGAGCCTTGCCACTGATATTGAACTTGCTGCGAGCCTTGAACGCACCACCGGCCTTCTGGTAACGGCGCAGATAAACTTTCGGTTCGCCAAACTCACCCGTTTTGGCGTTTTTTTCTTGGCAAAGGAACATCATGGTCTGCCAGGCACCCTTGGTAAGGGTGACCTTGTCGAGTTCCTTGATAATCTGCTCGCCGGTTTCGACGTCGCTCATTTCCACGGTGGGTTCTTCTACTTCGATACTCATTTGTGTCCTCTTTTAATTAGCACAAAAAACTTATACCAAAGATACAATTATTGCACGCTTTTTAACCACAATAAAATATATTTATAACATGTTTACATCTCGCAAGCGAGGAATTATGTCTTTTTCTGCGAAAATCAAGGTATCGATAGTACTGCTCATGGCAGTCGGGTCCTGTGCCATGGCCGCAAAAAGCACCACGGGCAAGGTCGTCGGTCAGCTTGGTGACACAAAAGTCCAAAAAGCAACCAAGATTGGCGAATGGAGTGACTTAAAGATCGGTAACAAGGTCAAGGAAAAAGACCAGATTCACACAGGTATCGAATCCAGTGTCGCCATCGCCCTTTCCGACGGTAGTTCCATCGTAGTCCAGGAACTCTCTCTCGTAGAATTTACCACACTTCAGGCCGAAAACGGCGCCCAGGTCGCCCTTACCGACGTGAAGACCGGCAAGGTCAAGTTCGACGCCCAGAAACAGCACTCCGGCGGAAGCTTCAAGTTCAAGACAGCCACCGCCACAGCAGCAATCCGCGGTACAAGCGGCCTCTTCGGCATGACACCAGGCAACGCGGCGGCCATCCTTTCGCTTGCCAACGGCAACGGTCTGTTCCGCACTATCGAAGGCAGTGAATGCGACGTTGTCGGAGGCCAGACGGCCTTCTTCAGAAAGGGGTCGAAAAAGTGTAACGTCATCGAGGCCAAATCCTCCGGTAACCGCCATTACCTAAAGATGATCGAAGCCTTTCTGGATGACGCAAGCAAATCCGACGAGCAGGTCATCTCCGAATCAATGGCGGCCGATAGCGCTTTCCAGTCCGAAATCGAAAAGGTCAAGGACCTGCTAAAGTGCCAATTCGATGCCCTAGAAGACACGATTACCACGAACTCCGTTACTATCAAGGGTGCCTGTAACGCCGGCGTGAAGCTCGTCCTTTCGGGCGCAAATATCGAAAACCCCAGCGGATTCGAATACACTACAAGCTGGGCCCCGAGCGCCGACGGAGCAAAAAAGTTCGCCGCAACCTGCAGCATTACGCTCGACGTCCCGTGCCAGAACGAGAAAGAGAAGGGCAAGACTCCCCAGGTATGCAAAAAGGAAGTTTCTGCAGAATGCGGCCTGCTGACCACATTCTACAAGGCTAGCGATGATTCCACAGAAATCGATTCCAGCGCGGCAAAGCCCTTCGAGGTGACCACTGTCTCGCCAGTAACGGTCTGTGACCCCGGTTCCGTCACCATCGAGGGGACCTTCGACCAGACCGACCCCAACGGAACCCTCTTCGTCAAGATTAACAAGTACAAGTCGAGGAACCTCGTGCCCCTGAGCGCCAACGGAGAATTCTCGCACACGATTACCATCAACGACATCCTCCGCAACTGGAACGAGACGGAAGTTACCGTAGAATACCAGGGAAAGAGTGGCACGTTCAGCAAGAAAATCAAGTTGAATATCGACAAGACCTGCAAGCAGGTGAACCAGCTCCGCCCGACGATTACCTTTATCAGTGCAGACTCGATCAGGTGCAGAGCCTCCTTCTCGCTCCTCGGGGCCAATGACGACCTGGTTATCCTCTCCCGCAAAATCGACGGAGGGAACGCCAAGGAGAACTCGTTCAACAAGAACGCCATCTACATAGCGGACCTAAAGACTGGCGTCCATGAATACACAATTACAGCCGAAGACCAAGCCGGCAACAAGAGCACACTCAAGAAGACCCTGGGATGCTACCCCCTGAGCCAACCGAAAATCGAACATTCTGGCGGAATCATCGAAACCCCGCGTGTGCCTCCGGCACCTCCGCAGGCAGCATCAACCCTCATCCATAAGACTATGCGCTTCAGGATTACGGGCGTACCGCAGCAGGACCCCATCCACATCAGGACCATCCGGATTATCCAGGACCAAAAGAACACTCTTCTCGTAATCCGCAACGACCAGATTACGGATCTTGAATACAATATTCCGGTAACCCTTTCGCGCGACACCACTTCATATATAAAAGTTTATGTTGAAATGAAAAATGGCAGGAAAATCACCTCCGTCAAGGTATACAAGGTTCCATAATGAAACATCCTTACAAGACTCTTCTTTCCACGATTGCCATTGGTTCAGCAATAGTATTTGCACAGGCACCCGATACGACCGCAAAGGCTGTTCCTGTACAGGCCGATTCTACACAGGTTTCCGATTCCACCGCAACTCCGGCACCGGAGGCTGATGTTGCGAAGGTGGCCGCCGATTCCGCCACAGGCGGTTTCGTCGCCGACACGACGATGCCCCCGCCTTCGCTCCTCGAAGGAACGGAACTCGCCGGCAATGTTCACGGCTTCTTGAAAATCGACAAGTCCCCGTACCTCGTTACCGAAGACCTCGTCGTAGCCCCGAACACGAGCCTCATCATAGAGCCGGGTGTCGTCCTCTATTTCAAGCCGGGAACCGGCATCCAGGTGAACAAGGGCCAGCTCGTCATCGCAGGCTCCAAGATTTCTCCTGTCACCCTGCGTTCTGCATACGACCGTCCGAAGGCCGGCGACTGGAAGGGCATCACCATCACCGGTGACGAGCGCGCAGAAATCAGGAACGTCCATATCAGCGACGCGGAAGCAGGCATCGCCGTAGAAAACAGTTCCATGGACCTGCAGGGCGCCGTCATCGAGAACACCTCCGTTCGCGGCGTATATGCACGCAACGCCAGCATCTCGGTCAGCGACTGTGAATTCATCGGCAACCAGGTCGCCCTAAACATTTCGAACTACGGTTTCGGCAAGATCGAGCGCGGCAAGTTCCAGAAGAACAAGGTCGCCATCATGAACTCCGAACTTGCAGAGACAAATATCTCGTCGACACTCATCAGCGAGAACGAGATTGGCGTACTCAATATGGGTAACAGCCTCATCTCGCTGAGCAACACCAAAATCGGCAAGAACGATCTCGGCGTTTCGTCGGCAGAAGTGCTCGACCCGACAATCATCGAGGCTGTCAAGGAAAACAAGGTTGACCTGGACAACGAAGCGGTCGCCACATCTGCGCTCCTTCCGCCTTCACCCGAGATTCCGGGCATCGAGCAGCGTCCGCTCCGACCGAACGACAAGATTTCCTCCGTTGCCGACGAACGTTCGTACGCGCTCACCGACAGCGATTCCACGCAGGCTCGCTGGAGCATCATCGGCAATGCGATGATCGGCGGAGCGTACCATATCGTAAACACGAGCGAAAACGATAGTAAGGAAAATGACATTATCGGCAACGACACCATCGCCCCGGGCAAGGAATACAAGAACAACTTCCAGGTTCCCGGCCTTGTCGGCAAGGCTAGTGCCTACCTCCTCATGCAATCCGTAGACGGCGAGACCATCGAGTTCAACGCCGACCTGAGTGCCGATTCCTGGAACCATTTCTCCCCGAACCCGGTCTCCCTGAGCTACACCGACGCCTACAACAGGGTTGTCCTAGGCGACTTCCAGCTGATGGGCGGCGAAACCTACCTGGCCGGGCTCCCGGTATTCGGCGCGGACTACACCGTTTCGCTCATGAAGAACAATGCCGACCAGCCGCTCTTCCAGTTGAACGGATTCTTCGGCGAAGCAAGGCGTAGCCTCGTAGAAGGCGACCGTCACCCCTATATCTACAACGATTACATCGATGACGGCGAACTCCAGGCCCAACGCCTCGCCTATGGCGGATTCGTCAAATGGGCGCCAGTACGCCGTTTCGATGCAAAGCTCGGCGTAATCTACGCAAACGACGAACTTGAAGACCCGCTGCTGCGCGACGGTGCCAGCAGTTCCTGGGCAACGAGTGACCCGATACAGGAATCCTTCACGCTCTATGCCGATGGAAACTGGCTGTTCTTCCCCGGCGACATCGAACTCAACGGACAGATTGCAGTTGGCCGTGCCGACACTACCGACGTGGTTCGCCAGAGGGCAATCAACAAGGTGTTCTCCGATGCGAAAATCAGCACATCGTCTTACAACTTGCTCCGCCAGCTGATGCAGAACACATCGCGCATCAACCAGCTTTCCGACGCGGAACTCAACTCTATCTTCGGCGACAACACGACACTTAGCCGCAAGCAGATGCGCGACTCCCTGCAGGCACTCATCAGCAAGGCCAAGTACGCACAGAAAGACGAAGAAGAAAACCGCGACGACGATCGCGTTCTCGGCCTCAACTGGGGCAGTCAGAATTTCGCCATTGGTGCATCGCTCAACTGGAATATCTACAAGACAAGTATCAATGGTCACATCAAGTATGTGGGCGAAGACTTCTATAGCGCCGGTTCCCCGAACCAACTTTCGGACACACGTGAATTTGGCGGACGCATTGAACAAGACATTCTCGGATTCTGGGACCTCGGATTCCAGTACCAGATTAATGTCGAAAACGCTGCCAAGGGCAAGAAAACCAACATTTTCGGCCTAAGCGAAGGTACGGAATGGGGCCTTTTCGGCGATGACGAAGGTTCCTGGTTCGACAAGCACGAACTCGACAACGATCGTACCAAGTACATCCAGAACGTCGGTCTTGACAACTTGTTCAAGATCAACAAGAACGTCGATGTAAGTTTCGCATACAACTTCGAATACAAGACCCAATACCGTCCATTCCAGTTGCACCACAACTACGTGCTCGAAGACGGCATTTATAAGGACGACTGGTTCAAAGCCCGCAAGGGACGTGATTCCATCGTGATTGAGGAAGGCGATGATTCCACCCATGTCGACAGAGAAAGATGGGCCGAATACATGTCACTCGCAAAGGATTCCGTCATCGCATCGCGATTCCAGGAAAGGCTCTTCAAGCACACCTGGAACCTCGGAGCAACAGTCCGCGCGTTCAATTCCGTATTCAAGGTGAATGGCCTGTGGACCTACCGTACCGACGGATCCGTATTCCACAGGGACAGCCTGGTCGAAGACATGGACCTCTCGAATTCCACTTGGGGCAAGCTCGGATACTACTTTGGCGGTTCCAACTACTTCGAGCAATCCTACCCCATCTCCGTGACGACGACTCTTCCGATTCTCCAGAACCGTTTTGCCATCACGCCGCGTTTCAAGAGCTACAACCGCGACAACATGGGTGAATTCGAAATCTACATCGAAGACGAATTCGAGATGCCGTTCAAGAACCGCTTCCTGATACTAGGCATCAACTCTTCGTTCCGCTACATGACCACCAGCTGGGAAGAAAACGACAAAGACATCGAAGAAACCGAAATGGACATTCTCAGCAACGTAAACCTCCGCGTGAACCACAACAAGAAGTTCTACACGGAATGGTTCGTGGGAACGGCGGTCTATTTCCGGCCCGACAACAAGAGCAACGAATACAGCGACATCTACATGGGCGTGAACGCGCACTACGTATTCTGACGAGACCGTTCGCGCCTAGCCCAGGTTTTAAATTGCTCCGGCAAGCGCTCACTCTCACTCCAAAGGTCCGTTAATACGGGCCTTTTCCGTTCACGGGGTACTGCTAATTTCGAAATCACTTACCAGTTTTTTATTTTTGGGATGATGCTCACCTACCGCTACAGAGAATTGGCCGTAGCCCTCGAAAAGAAGGGTGAAGTACGCCATGCCTTGGCGCGCGAACTGCGCTTGAACCCTGAGGAGATATTTAATCTAGTGGTAGAGAGGTTTGCGCTGGACAGCCGCCGCAAGGGAGCACCACACTGGAGTTACAACGTCATCTTTGACGTAGCGCGCCCGCTACACGCCTCGGGCAATGCGGCCCGCGGGCTAATCGAGGCTACACGGGAGCGCGAATCACTAGAAAGTGACCCGCTTACCGCAAGCGTTCCGATGGCAAGCCATGTGGACGTTATCGGAGCGGGCCCCGCAGGGCTGTGGGCAGCCCTCCACCTGCTGCGTCGCGGATTCACCGTCGATTTGTACGAGCAGGGAAAAACCGTAGAGGAGCGGTTCCGCGACATCCGCAGGTTCTTCGCCGACCGAATCTTCAACGAACATTCCAACGTACTGTTCGGCGAAGGCGGGGCCGGCGCATTCAGTGACGGCAAGCTCAACACCCGCAGCCGCAATATTTTTTCGGAAACGGTCCTGCGCGACATGGTGGATTTCGGCGTAGACGAAAGTGTCGTGACGTTTGCGAAACCGCACATTGGCACCGACAGGCTCGTGCTGATGCTGCGCCAGATCCGCGCGGAGATTGCACGGCTCGGCGGGAAGATACACTTCAATACCGCGCTTGAGGATGTGGAAATCAAGGAAGGCCGGATTTGCGCGATTAAATTAAATGAATTAAACAGCGCCGCCCGCTGGCAAAAGTGCGAAGCCCTGGTACTTGCCACGGGGCATTCCGCCCGCGGGATTTATGAACTCCTGGCCGCCCGCGGGGTGACACTCGAAAGCAAGGCCTTCGCGATGGGCGTACGCGTAGAACACCCGCAGGCCCTTATCAACCTCAGGCAACTCGGGAAGGGCGTAGACACGCGCCTCACGGGTGCCGCCGAATACTTCCTCGCCACCCCGACACTTAACAAGACGAGCAGCGCCTACAGTTTCTGCATGTGCCCGGGTGGAGTCCTGGTGCCCTGCGCATCGGAACCGGGAACGCTCGCCACCAACGGCATGAGCTACAGCCGCCGCAACGGGCACACCGCAAACGGCGCGATTGTCGTACCCGTAGAAGCGAGCGAGACGACCTTCGGCGGGCTCGATTTCCAGCGCAAGACGGAACGAGACGCCTTCGAGGTCGGCGGCAAGGCATACGCCGCACCGGCACAGACCATCAAATCATTCCTCGCCCACCACGCCGACAGAAATTTGCCCAAAACGACTTACCCCTGCGGGCTTGTCGCCTGCAACATGTGGGACTGGCTTGACAAGAAAATCTGCAAATCGCTTGCAGAAGGTTTCCAAAATTTTGACCGCAAGATTCCGGGATTTATCGAGCAGGGCCTGATTGTCGCGCCCGAGACGCGAACAAGTTCCCCGGTACGCATCACGCGCAATAACGATACGCTAGAAAGCGTCAACACGCAGGGGCTCTTTGTGCTCGGTGAAGGCGCTGGCTATTCCGGCGGAATCGTCACAAGCGCCGCAGACGGCGTAAGACTCGCTGTACGAGCGAAGAGAAGCGAGTAAAGGGCCCCCCTCAAGGCAAACTGTCGCCATAAATGAGTGAGTGAACACTCGAACGAAGTGAATGTGTGAACGTGTAAATAGACTCTTGAAGCAAACAAGAATTACTTGAATTTCACGGCAGTCCCGTACACGATAATTTCGGACGACCCCGCCATGACAGATGACGTCGCAAAGCGCACGTTCACAACAGCGTCACCACCGATACGGGACGCTTCGTCTATCATGCGCTGCATCGCGATGTTGCGAGCATCGTTCAGCATCTCGGTATAGCCGGCAATTTCGCCACCGATAATCGTCTTGAGGCCCGCAAAAATATCGCGCACAACGTTCTTGCTGAACACGACACTGCCCTTGACCACCTGGATAGTCTCAATTTCCTTGCCCGTAATAAAGTCTGTCGTTACAATCTGCATATTCCATGCCTCCTTTTTTGCATGAATATATAAAAAACAGCGTTGATTTGAATTTTATTTTAGACGTAACTTGACAAAACGTTCAATAAGCACGATGAACAGCACATCGGCAATCTCAAATACACCTAGCCACATAGCGGTGCCGTTCTGGAACCCGTAACTGTGCAGCCCTACCCCGAGCAGGTTCACGCCGAACCAGCAGAGGAAGGTCACAATCACGTTGAAGCAGTTGAACAGGGCGAAGGTACGAGCATTCACTAGGCGACCAGAGCGCAAATGCAAAAGGAGCATCGCCCACAGGATAACGAAAAGCGCGCCACATTCCTTCGGGTCGAATCCCCAGAAGCGGCCCCACGCATAGTCCGCCCACACGCCGCCCAGGAGCGTGCCGATTACGGTAAATACAGCGCCAAACACAAGCGTGCCGTACAGGAGCGAATCGAGCGGAGAGGCTGCGAGATCCTTTTCTGAAGATACCGCGCTGGCAATAGATGCACGGAACAGCGCCACGTGCGCCACGACACCCGAAAGGATCATGGCCGCAAAACCGAGTGCAATCGTGAACACGTGTACCGTGAGGAATACCGAGGAATTCAGCACCGCCGGGATGGGCCGGAACGTATCGCCCGGTTCCAGCACGAACTTCGCGAAGAACAGGAGCACCGCCGCCATGAATGTCACGGGAACCATGAGCGTGAAGGTTCTCTTCTTGCAGAAAACAAACGCCCCCGCCTCAAAGGCCATCAAGAGCATAGCAACAAGCAACACGATTTCGTACAGGCTCGAAAGCGGAGCGCGGGCGGCAACGTATGTGCGCAAGGCGAAAAGAACCACAAGGACACCCGCTGTCGCAATGCAGGCCCCATTCGCAGCGACATCGAGTTTCCGCGACTTGAACACCATATTCAACGAGGCAAGCAGGCAGGCGATAAACGCTAGGACAAAGGCAATCAAGGCAAAATTCGCCTTATGGTAGAACACTTCCGTCGCAAGCCGTTTTGCATTCACCGACGCCGATGAAGACTCCTCGACAACGGTAAATGCAGTTTTATTCTTTACCGCCTCGTACTGCAACACATTCGAATAGAGTCGCCGCATCTCGAGAGTCGCCGGATGTTCATCATCCCGGCTCGCATAGAGTTCCAACAAACTGCGTGATTGCGTCAACTCCGCATAGCTCACATAACGGCGGTCTTCAGGCAAGCGTAACGCCTGCAAGACATCGCTGCGCAACACCTTGAACAGTGCCAGGTTCCTTGCTTTTTCCGGCAAATCCTTTATCCACCCAACAATGTTTACGGCAGACTCCTTCCCGTCGCAAAAATCCTTTTCCCGGCACTTGTATGTAACTCGCCCGCTCAAATCATCGAGGATTCCTCGCGCAAAAGAGTCAAACGGACGCACTACGCCATCCGCAATCACCGGAGCCTTTCCATCCACCGAGAACCATATCAGGGCATCATCCGGAATTTCGTCAGCCCGTGCATCCATCGGCAGGGCAAGCATCGCGAGCGCCAACACCGACACGATTTTTGCGCCCTTTCGAGATGTTGATTTCCGAGACAAACGCACCTTCACCACATAATGGAACGCCGCTCCCAGCAGGAACAGCACCATGAACACGTACGGCACGAAATGGAACGGGTCATAATAAACCTTGTACATCGAGATGACCTTGTCCTTCGACATAGGCAGGTCACCCCGGAAATGCGCGTAGTAGGGCCAGCCTTCGAGGAGAACGGATTCATCCAGATTCACGGGCTCCGCACCCAGGCTATCATTTGCCGCAAAAAACTTGACCTTCTGCGTGGTCGAACTAGAGAACCCGTTATATTCCTGCTTCATGGCGCTCCCGACAACGCCACCAACAAGCAAGGTAAGCAGGGCAACGTGCATAAGCCAGAGGCTAACATTCTTGAACCCGCGGGGCAACCGGAAAGCCATGCTCGCGATCAAGTGTAGCGAGGCTACAACCGCAATGCTCTTGAAAGCAGGGAGCGGGACCACGCCCAGTGCCCATATAAAGAAACTGTCAAAGAAACGATCCACGGCGACCGACGCCGAAAAGCCAGCCGCTTCCGCATTCGCCTGTGCCAGCACTCCCCAGAACGTGAGCACCAGGAAGGCGACAATGACCGCCGCAGTCACCTTCAGCGACGCCATCTTTTTCAGCAGGGGTTTCGTCTAGATAGCCTCCACCCACACGAACTTGCTTTCGTCCAGGGTCTGTTCGCCATCAAAGCGGTAAGCCGCCAAACGCCCGTCGCCGCGGTAGCCCGCCACGCTAAAGTCAAGGCAGCACACGTTGCCCCGAATAAGTTTCGGCAGTCCGGTCAGCCAGTAGTGTCCGAAGAACACCGGGCGTTCACCTTCGCCATAAAAGTCATGCCCGAGCACTTCCGCCGGCACATCGCAGGCTGGCAATTCCACTCCCGGCTGGAAGGAGAGTTCCCGCATCGTCTTTCCCTTCGGGTCAATCCACCACCGGATCCGCGCCCGCTTGCGGAGCACGCCTTCCCCATCGCGGAACGTAATCCCGTCGGGCAAGTTCATCTCGGGCCCCTTCAAGAAGTAGTTTATAGGGTCAAAGAGTGAATCCTCATACTCATTGAACTGGTCATTCGCACGCGCGATAAGTTCGTCAAAGTTCCCGTCGGCAAAGCAACTGATTCCCTGCGCCTTCAACGCCTCGGCCGCACCCCTGTCAAAACAGGCGTGCTGGGCCCGGAACGCAGGAGTTTCGATAAAGAACGGAAGCGTCCTCAGGAACATGAGCATGTCCTCGAATTCCTTCTTCCGGCCCTTGTAGCTCTCGACAGTCCTCGTGTGGATCGCCACCTTGTTGAAACTGTGCTCGCGCAGGTAGCCCCCGGGGATGCAGTGAATCACGTGAGAACCGCCGGCTCCGTTCTGCTGCCAAAAACAGAGCGCATTGAACTCGTGGTTCCCCATCAGGGCGACCGCCGAACCTGCGTCGCGCATCGCACGTACCAAGTCAATCACTTCGCGCGACTGGCTCCCGCGATCGATGTAGTCCCCCAGAAACACGACAGAACGCTCGCCCCCCGGGTAGCGGAACGCGCCCGACGATTCGACATAGCCCAACTGTTTCAGAAGCAGCCGCAATTCGTCGTAATGGCCATGGATATCGCCAATAAAGTCGATGGAGGAGTTCATGTGGTAAAGATATATTTTTTACAGGTTACGGCCGCGCTTCGCGCTGTTCAAACCCGAGATATACAAAAAAGACCTGTTCCATTGGAACAGGTCCCATTCGTGCGGGTGCCAGGACTCGAACCTGGAGCGGGGTTTCGACCGCTCGTTCGTCGTCTCTAGCGTAAAAATTCCGGTTACTCGCTCGCTCTCGCGTTCACGCCCGGTATCCGCCCGGGCGCGACCTGCTCACGGCGGCTCCCGCTTCTCGTTCCAAATTGGGGATAAAACAAAAAAGATGCCTCGCTTATCGCGAAGCATCTTTTTCTGCGGGTGCCAGGACTCGAACCTGGAGCCTTTTGGTTCGTAGCCAAACGCTCTATCCAGTTGGGCTACATCCGCTTGAACGACCCCAAATATAGCATTATCGGTTGAATTGTCAAGGGATTTTTCTAAATTTGTTTCATAATTTCCACTTGCGAAGTGTCTACGATGCAAAAAATCAAGCCTATTCTCAATTTTCTGGGTTCTTTCCTAAAGAAACTCTTTACGGACAAGAAATTCATCATTTGCCTCGCCATTCTGTCCGCACCCGTAGTTCTCGGAATCGTAGGCGTCATCGTGACCTACAACCATTTCTCCTCTGAGCTTCCGTCCCTCGCGCAGCTCGAACAGATCAACCCGAAACTCGTGACCAATATCTACGACATGAACGGGAAGATTGCGCACAAGTATTTCGTGGAACGCCGCGAATGGGTCAGTTTCGATTCCATTCCCGAAAACGCGATTCACGCCGTGATGGCTACCGAAGACCGAGCCTTCTACAAGCACTGGGGCATGAATGTCTGGGCCATCCCGTCCGCCATCGTCGAGAGCGCCCTGAGCGGAAAACAGCTCCGCGGAGCCTCCACCCTCACCCAGCAGTTGACCAAACTTCTTTTCCTTACGCCGGAACGCTCCATCTCCCGTAAAATCAAGGAAGCGATGACGGCCATCCGCATCGAGCAGACCTACACCAAGCAGGAAATCCTTGAATTTTACCTGAACGAGGTCTACCTAGGCGGAGGCAACTACGGTTTCCAGGCCGCAGGCAAGTACTACTTCGGTCACTCGCTCGACAGCCTCACGATTCCGGAATTCGCCGTCCTAGCCGGCATGCTCAAGGCGCCCGAATCCTACCGCCCCGACAAACACCCGAAAGCCTCGCTCGAACGCCGCAATACGGTGCTCTACGCCATGTACGATGCCGGCTACATCAGCAAGGAAGACTACCGCAAGTACGTGGCGACCCCGATTGTGCTCGCCGAGAAGGAACCGGAGACCGGAGCCGGACTCTACTACTTCGAAGAAATCCGCAAGTACATGGAAAAGAAGTACGGACAGAACTCGCTCTATGCCGACGGCGTTTCCATCTACAGTACCATTGACCCCGACATTCAGAACGTCGCCGACAGCGTGGCCAAGGCGACCGTCGCCAAGTACCGCGCGGAATTCAAGAAGAAGGCCATCAAGAACCTCAGGCTTGCCGACAAGTACGAGATGGACAAGGACTCCATCTACGCCCACTTTGACAGTGTCTACGCACTCTTCAAGCAGGATTACCTGAGCAAGGACAACGGACCGAACCCCAAGAAATGGCGCTACCCGCCCGAGGTCCGCTACCACGAGGCCCAGATTGCCATGGTCGTCATCGAGAACGAGACCGGCGCTATCCGCGCGATGGTCGGCGGTAACGACTTCAACGAATCCCGCTACAACCGAGCCGTGCAGTCCCTTCGCCAGCCGGGATCCTCCTTCAAGCCTATCGTCTACTCCGTAGCCATGGACAACGGCGCCAGCCCCTGCGACTCCGTGAACGACGCCCCCATCACCATGACCGACGAAACGGCGGCAACCGGCATGTGGCGTCCGCACAACTCCGAAAAGAACTTTGAAGGCATGATGACGCTCCGCAAGGCGCTCTACCGCTCCAAGAACATTCCCGCAGTCCTTACCGCATCGAAGTACGGTCTTAGCGCCGTGGTGAACTACGCCCGCGCATTCGGCATCCGCAAGGCTCCACTTGTTGCCGTCCCGAGCCTCGCCCTCGGTTCCGTGGGTGCAACCCTCCTCGAAATGACATCTGCCTATACGGTATTCCCGAACGGCGGTACGCGCATCGAGCCGTACATGATCGAATCTATCGAAGACAAGAACGGCGAGGCCATCGAGAAGAATTCCAAGGTCGAAAGCGTCGTGATGAAGCCCCCTTCAGCCTACCTGATGGTCGATATCCTCAAGGACGTGAACCTCCGCGGTACGGGCTACAAGGTGACCGCAAGCGGGTTTAACCATCCAAGCGGCGGCAAGACCGGTACGACGAACGACTACACCGATGCATGGTATATCGGCTTTACCAAGCACTACACCATGGGCGTGTGGATTGGCTTTGACCAGGCCGTTTCCATGGGCGTAGGCCACACGGGCGGCAACTACGCACTTCCGCCGTGGATTGCCGTGATGACGAAGATCCACAAGGGTCTCCCGCAGAAATCCTTCCCCGTTCCGGCAGGCGTTATCGGAAAGGGAGTATGCAACATTACAGGTAAACTAGCAGGCGAGTACTGCACCGAAAAGACATACTGCCTCTACACCACCAACAACTACCCTGACGAAGTCTGCGACGGCGACCACTACAAGGTGCGCACCAAGTCCGCAGATGACGCAACCCTGTTCAGCAACAAGGGCAGCATAGAGCATTCCGAAGGCGCGAAAAAGACGCGCAAGATGTTCTAATTCCCTTTCGGAAAATCACAGCCTAAATATCGCGTAAAATCGCCTAAATCCCTTTATTTTAAAGGGATTTAAACGTTTTTATCCCTTAACAAAAAACTGTTTTTTTTCTATCTTTACACCACTATGGAATGGCCGCGCAACATAAAGTCCCTAACGACAGACGAGCTTAAGGCTTGGCTCAGGGACGTAAACGAAAAGCAGTACCGCGCCGACCAAATCCAGAAATGGCTTTTTTGCCAGCAGGTGCGCAGTTTCGACGAGATGGTGAACGTTCCGCCCGCGCTCCGCGAGAAACTCGCTGCGCAGTTCAGCATGCTCGCCCTCAAGGAAGACCAGCACCTCGTCTCTACCGACGGTACAGTAAAATGGCTCTTTGAGACCCACGACGGTCACCATATCGAAACGGTGATGATCCCTGCGAACGGTCGTTTTTCCGTATGCGTATCCACGCAGATTGGCTGCGCGCAGAACTGCGCCTTCTGCCGTACCGCCAAGATGGGTTTCACCAGGAACCTCGAAGCAGGCGAAATCCTCGAAGAAATCCTCGCCGTAAACTGGTACCTCAAAGATAACGGCATCCTCGACGCCGACGGAAAGATTGCCCAGGTCACCAACATCATCTTCATGGGAATGGGCGAACCGCTCAACAACCTGGAACAGGTACACCGCGTGTGCTGCACGCTGCATAACCAGAGCCTGTTCAACATGGGCGCAAAGCGCATGACCGTGAGCACCTCGGGCGTCGTCCCGAAAATAAAGGAACTTGTAGACAGGAACACACCCTGCTGCCTCGCGGTAAGCCTCAACAGCACGAACAACGAGTACCGTTCGTCCGTGATGCCCGTAAACAGGGTCTGGCCCATCGAGAAACTGCTCGAGGCGGTCGATGACTACATCCGCCGCACCGACAACTACGTCACTTTCGAATTCGTCCTCATCCAGGGAATCACCTGTACACCGAAGGCAGCAAAGGAACTTATCCGCATTTGCGCCCCCCGCCGCGTGAAGGTGAACGCCATCGTGCTTAACGACGGGGACGACCCGACACTCCACGCTCCGACTCCGGAAGAAGTAGAAGACTTCCTCGCCGCAGTCCGGGCAGCCGAAATTCAAATAACGATCCGCAATCCGCGTGGCCGCGACATTCTCGCCGCCTGCGGACAGCTTGCGTACAAAAAGGAAGGTAAATAATGTTAACGCAGAACCTCCCGGAATTCTGGGACAATCTCTATGCCAACGGCAAGGATTACTGGAATTTCAAGAAGGCGACTCCGGCCCTGCTTGAATTCTTCAAGCACCCCTCCTGCCCCGCCACGGGCTCCGTACTGGTTCCCGGTGCAGGCTTCGGCTACGATGCCGAGGCATGGGCAAAGCGCGGGCACGATGTCCTCGCAGTCGATTTCGCTGCAACCGCAGTCGACGAACTGGACCACCTGAGCCGTGCGCACAAGAACCTGCGTTCCCTCGACCTCGACCTGTTCACGCTCTCCCCCAAGGACCCGAAACGCGGCGGACAGCTGTTCGACATCGTGTACGACTACGGTACGTTCTCCGCAATCCACCCGGGGCGCCGTGATGAATTTTTCGAAGTCTGCTACAAGATGCTCAAGGACGATGGACTCTTCATCTGCCTCATGTACCCGCTCATAAACGGCAAGACCCTCCAAGGTCCGCCGCACTGCACCAGCGAAGGCGAACTCATGGCACGCCTCGACGGCGTATTCGACATCGTCGAGCGCATTCCGGCAGTCAACAGCCTCCCCGGCCGCGAAGGCAAGGAAGAATTCTGGCTGATGAAGAAGTGCCTGTAACTTTTTCTACCTTTGAACTAGATTTTTTAACACAAGGATTTTATTATGGCACAAGATTTATGTCCCTGCGGATCTGGAAAAGAATACGGCGAATGCTGCGAACCCATTATCAAGGGAACCACCCTCGCCCCGAGCCCCGAAGCCCTCATGCGTTCCCGCTACACGGCCTACGTGAAGCACGAAATCAAGTGGCTCAAGGACTCCCTCGAACCCACGCAGCGTGGCGACTTTGACGAACCGAGCGTAGAAGCCTGGAGCAAGGAATCCGAATGGCTCGGCATCGAAATCAAGCAGACCAAGACCGAAGAAGAAAAGAACATCGGCTGGGTCGAATTCAACGCCCGCTTCAAGCAGGGTAACGTGACCCGCAACCACCACGAACTCGGCGAGTTCCACAAGGTGGGTGGCGCCTGGTTCTTCTATGACGGCCGTGCAGTGAAGCAGGAAACCGTGAAGAAGACCACTCCGGACGTGGGCCGCAACGACCCGTGCCCGTGCGGATCTGGCAAGAAATACAAGAAGTGCTGCGGCGCTGGCAAGTAAAGGTTAAAGATGTTCAAAGTTTTTGTTGACGGCGAAGCAGGAACGACCGGCCTGCAGATTTACGAGAGGCTCGCAAAGCGCACCGATATCGAAGTGCTGCGCATCGCCCCCGAACTCCGCAAGGATGTAAACGAACGCAAGAGGCTCATCAACGAGTCCGACGTGACGTTCCTTTGCCTGCCCGATGCGGCAGCGATTGAAAGTGCCGCCCTCTGCGAAAACCCGAACACCCGCGTTATCGACGCCTCTACGGCGCATCGCGTAAACCCTGCGTGGACCTACGGCATGCCCGAACTCTCGGCGGCCCAGCGCGAGGCGATTGCAAAGAGCAGGCGCATCGCGAACCCCGGCTGTCACGCCTCGGGATTCATTCTCGGCGTTTACCCGCTGGTTGCCGCAGGCATCCTCCCGAAGAACGCGAACCTTTCGGCATACAGCATTACCGGTTATTCCGGCGGCGGCAAGAAGCTCATCGCCGAATACGAAGAAGCAGCCGCAATGGAACACAAGGCCGGCGAATCAAAGGCCATCATGGCCCCCGCCCCCTACGCGCTTGCGCTTAGCCACAAGCACCTGCCCGAAATGAAGAAGTACTGCGAACTGGAGAACACACCGTTCTTCAATCCGGTACTCGGCCCCTTCTACAAGGGCATGGCGGTGACGGTTTCCATCTTCGCGAATGCGCTCAACAAGAAGCTCGGTCCCGAAGGCCTCACCGAAATATTGGCAAAGCACTACGAAGGCAGCCGTTTCGTGAAGGTGATGCCCTATGAAGCAGCCCCCACGCTATTCAACGGAAGGCTTGACCCGACGGTCTGCAACGACACAAATAACGCCCGCATCCAGGTTTTCGGCAACGAGAACGTAATGCAGGTGACGACTATTATCGACAACCTGGGCAAGGGCGCCAGCGGCGCCGCCATCCAGAACATGAACATCGCACTCGGACTAGACGAAGGAATCAGCCTTTAATGTTTCTTGACGAAAAATCAATCGAAGTGCGTTCCGGCAAGGGCGGCGACGGCATCTGCAGTTTCCACCGTGAAAAGTTCGTGCCTCTGGGAGGCCCGGACGGCGGTGATGGCGGGCGCGGCGGTCACGTAATCCTCAAGGTGAACGAGCAGTACTCCACGCTCCTCGACATGGGCAACGCGCGCCTGTACAAGGCGAAGAACGGCCAGCCCGGTGGAGCCAAGCGCTGCACGGGAGCTTCGGCGGACGACCTTATCGTGGATGTCCCGCGAGGCACAATCGTCAAGGACAGCGACGGCCGCATCCTGGCCGACCTCACCGAAGTAGGGCAGAAATGGATTGCCGCACGCGGCGGCAAGGGCGGCATGGGCAACCAGCATTTCGCCACCCCCAAGATCCAGGCTCCGCGCAAGTGCACTCCGGGCGAAAAGGGCGAAGTCCGCGAACTCTTCTTGGAACTCAAGCTCATGGCAGACGTGGGCCTCGTCGGGTTCCCGAACGCGGGCAAGTCGAGCCTCGTGAACAAGATTTCAAGCGGTCGCCCGAAAGTCGGCGACTACCCCTTCACCACCCTCGAACCGGTGCTCGGCATCGTGCAGACGAACGGCCACAGTTTCGTGGTTGCTGACATCCCCGGTCTCCTGGAAGGTGCCAGCGAAGGCAAGGGCCTCGGCCACCAGTTCCTCAAGCATATCGAACGCACGCACACGCTGCTGTTCGTGATTGATGGCTTTGCCGAGAACGCCTACGAGCAGTTCACCGTGCTCAAGGAAGAACTCAAGGCGTTCCACCCGAAGCTCGCCAAGAAGCCCTACCTCATTGCACTCAACAAGAGCGACCTCGGCATCGACGACGCCCTCAAGCAGTTCAAGGCTCACCGTGAAAAGGTCATCGTGACATCGGCCATGAACGGAGACGGCTGCAAGGAACTCATCCAGGCACTCGACGAAGCCGTCCCGCACGTGCAAAAGAAGAAAATCGGCTGGGAAAGCAAGAGCGTTCCCACCGCTAGCGGCAAAAAGGGCGGCTGGGGCAAGAAGGCTTAGCGCATGGCCAAGAAGGAGCAACAGAGCACGCCGGTCATCATGAACCGCAAGGCGTCGCACCTCTATTTCGTCGACGAGACGTTCGAGGTGGGCATCATGCTCATTGGCTCCGAAGTCAAGTCCATCCGTGACGGCAAATGCACCATCAGCGAAGCCTGGGTCGACGTGGACGAGAAAAAAGACGAACTCTGGCTCGTGGGCGCCCGCATAGACGAATACCTTTTCGCGAACCGGTTCAACCATTTCCCCGCACGCAAGCGCAAGCTCCTCGCCCACGCCCATGAAATCCAGAAAATGCGCAAGGCGAAGGAACTCAAGGGTTGCACCATCGTCCCGCTGAAACTATACTTTAAGAACCGACGTGCTAAACTCGAAATTGGAATATGCAGAGGCAAGGATCAACGCGACAAGCGTCAGGATATAATCAACCGCGAAGCAAAGCTGGAAATGGACCGCGCCGCAAAGGCACACCGTTAATCCTCGCTTTGCTCCTGGTTGTCGGCTGGGCAATCTCGTTTGCCGACGTGACTGCCGTCGATGCCGAAGCCTTCTCCAAGAAAATCGGAGCATCGTTCCACTGGTTCCCCGTACAGAAATCCTTCATCATGGTCGCGGACAAGGATACCGCGAAATTCGCCATCGGGCTGCCCTTCGCCTACGTGAACGGTGAATCGCTTGACCTTTCGGCAAGCCCGGTACTCGAAGACGGCCACCTTTGGATTGCGGAATACGACGCAAACCGCATTTTCCAGAAGGCAAAACCGGCAAGCAGCAGTTCTACTGCAGCAAGTTCCAGCGCGGTAAAGAATACGACTGCGCAAGCCGCCAAGTCTTCGGCTAGCAACAAGACCACCGCCCCCAAGAACGAGACCGCGGGCACGCGCGAAGTCAAGACCATCGTCATTGACCCCGGCCACGGCGGCAAGGACTCCGGAGCACTCGGCAAGAACTCGCAAGAAAAGGACATCGTGCTTTCCATCGGCAAGTTGGTGAAGAAAGCCCTCGAGAAGGAAGGCTTCAACGTGAAGATGACCCGCGACAAGGACGTGTTCATCGAGCTCGGCCAGCGCGCGAACCTCGCGAACCAGTGGGACGGTGACCTGTTCATCAGCCTGCACTGCAACGCCATCGACGCGACCCCAGAACGCAAGAAGCAGATCCGCGGCTACCACGTGTACGTGCTGCGCGCCCCCGAAAGCGAAGAAGACAAGGCCATTGCCCGCCGCGAAAACAAGGTGGCTACACTGTACGGCGAAAAGAACGCAAAAGAAGAACTTTCCCCCATCGAATGGTTCAAGCTGGAAGCCCGCCTCGAAAAGTACAAGCAGAACAGCTACATGTTCACCGAAGAAATGCTCAAGGCCCTCGACGGCGGCAAAATCAAGCGTCAGGCAGGCGGTGTCGGCGGTGCAGGGTTCATGGTACTCGTGGGCGCACTCATGCCCGCCGTGCTATTCGAAATCGGGTTCATCAGCAACCTCGAGGACGAGGCCTACATGATGAGCAAAGACGGCCAGGCCGATATCGCCGCACGCATCGCGAAGGCCGTAAGCACCTACAAGGAAGCAGTGCACAGCTACCGCGAAACGCTCGGACGGTAGTTATTCCGCGTCAGCGTCAATCCTCTCCAATTCTTTATTAATCAGGTCCAGGCATTCCTGAAGGATTCCATCGTACTTTTCCCGATAGAGATCAGTCGTCTCGGGCGTTCCGTCCGCACATGTCCTGGTCTTCGCCACATAGCCGTTAAACCAGTGATCGGACATGCTCACACTTACGTGTTCTGTATCATAATCATAATTCGCCCAATAATAGGGGAACAGATTCCCTCTCAAGGTATTCTTTTCTCGATCAACGATACTATCCAGGAACACCTTTTTCGCTTCGGGCAAGGTATCGTTTTCATCAAGGACCTTCACAATCCTTTCGTACAGTTCCTTCTGCACATCGGCAAGGACATCTACAAACAGGGCAAAGGTATCCTGCGGGCAGTTCGTGACCAGGTCTTCTGGCTCCGCGCTAGAACTGGAACTTTCCGCAACGGAACTGGAACTATGCGTCTCGTAGTATTCCTTTTCTGTGACGTAGGCGATTCCATTGTCTTGCGCATACAGCTTGTAATCCTTGCCATCGGAGCATTTAAGATACGGAACCGAATAATGGGGGCAAACCTGGTACACGATACCATAAAGCGGCACCTCTTCCTGAATGGCGCCACACGAAAGCAGCTTTTTTTCCCACTTGTTCAGAATCTTTTCCGAGACCGTAGTGTCCTTTTTCAGGAACTCCTGTAAATCCATACACGAATAGTAAGGTTCCGAAGATACGGGGCAGCTTCCTACCACGGACAGGTATGTCGTGCAGGTTACGGAGGTATCCCTAGCCAACCTAAGTTTTTCTTCACTCGACGAACTCAACTCCCCTACATCAGAGGAACTAGACAGGGCGACATCCGAAGAACTCGACTCGGGTACTACAGACGAACTTTCCGGTTCAGCACTGGAACTAGTCCCCGTAACATCCGAAGAAGATTCTGGATCAGGCGTATTATCCGGCCCCTGGGAATTCGAATCACCTCCACAACTCGCCCAAAAGAAGCCTGCGACTGTCAAGCAGCCTAAGCGAAAGAACCTGCGAATATTCATGATTTTCTCCTTTTCCCTTTAATATAAACAGGTTACTTTACCTTGGCCAGCTGGCTATTCAGCAAGTCAAGAGCCTCCTCATAGATGGCGTCATACGACGCCTTGTATGATTCCGTGATTTCCGGAGTTCCGCCTGCACAGGTTTTCGTCTTGGCAATGTAGCCGTCAAACCAGTTTACAGAATATGCACCGTGGGTTCCGAGCTCACCAAGGACAACCTCTTCTATCCGGAGGTCACCTTCAAGGTATGGAGCAAAGTTGCCTTTCAGCTTCTTGTTCTCACGATCCAGGACACCTTCCAGATAAGTCTTTTGAGCTTCGCTGAGTTCCGTATTTTCTTCCAGGTTCTTCACGATTTTTTCGTACAGCGCGCCCTGCACATCGGCAAGGATATCGGCAAACAGCGAAAATTCATCATGCGGGCAGTTTTGAACTAGATCCTCCTGCACCGAGCTAGAACTTTCCACAGCAGAACTGGAACTTTCCGTTGCAGAACTGGAACTTATTCCATGGGCCGCATTGTATTCCTCGATATTCTTGTAAACCAGGTCACCATCCACCTTGTAATCGGGATAGTAGACGCCATTGGAGCACTTCATTTCAACTTTAGTATAGGTGGGAGCATTGGCACAAGGATCATAGAAAACGCCATAAACGGCCACAGGCATCGAAACCGCCCCGCACGACTCCAACTTTTCTTCCCAGGCCAGCAATACTTTTTCTGTTACGGACGTGTCCTTTTTCAGGAAGTCCTGCAATTCCATGCACGAATAACTGGGCAAAGACGCAGAAGTGTTTTTGCAAGTTGAATACGTGCTTTTTTCCTTTGCACAGGTTACAGAGGAATCGCTTGCCAAAATATATTGTTTAGCGCTAGAAGAACTCTCGATTTGATTACTCGAAGAACTTGTAGCATCCGACGAAGAAGACTCGTGCGCAACATCAGAAGATTCCGGTTCCGCGGAAGAACTAGTCTGTGGCTGTGTCACGGATGAACTTTCAGGTTCATCGCCGTCATCCGCTCCATTCGCTCCAGTAGAAGAATTCGAATCACCGCAACTCGCCCAAAAAAAGCCAGCAACGGACAAAAAACTCAAACGAAACAATCTACGGATATTCATACTTCCTCCTTTTTTACCATAAAATATATTCTTTTTCAGGCCAATGATATTTTATTCTAAATATTTTTATGGACAAAAAGTAAAAGCCGGATGCATACAGCACCCGGCTTTTTAAAGTTTCACGGATTCTTACTCAGCGTCCATGTCGGCTTCGTCGATTTCGGCGTTGTGGTAGACTTCCTGCACATCGTCGTGATCTTCGAACTTGTCGATGAGCTTGAGGAGCTTCACCGCGTCGTCGTGGCCGAGCTTGACCGGGTCGTTGGCGACGTAGGAGAGTTCGGCGCTCATCATTTCGATGTTCGCAGCTTCGAGAGCCTTGGAAACGGCGTCAAATGCTTCCGGAGAGGTGGAAATTTCATGCACGCCGTCTTCGGTGGACATGTCTTCGGCACCGGCTTCGAGCACGAGGTCCATCACCTGGTCTTCGGGGTACTTCTCGGCGTCGACGATAATCACGCCCTTGTAAGTGAAGGCCCAGGAAACGGAGCCGGATTCGCCCATGGAACCGTTGTTCTTGTTAAAGATGTTGCGGATTTCGGCAACGGTGCGGACCTTGTTGTCGGTCATGCACTGCACCATGATGGCGATTCCGCCCGGGCCGCGTCCTTCGTACATCGGCTCCGTCATTTCGGTACCGGAGTTCGCACCCGTACCCTTGGCGATGGCGCTTTCGATGTTCTTGGTCGGCAGGCTCTGGCTCTTGGACTTGAGAATGGCGGCACGCAGACGCGGGTTCGCATCCGGGTTTCCGCCACCGAGCTTGGCAGCGATGGAGATTTCCTTAATCAACTTGTTCCAAGCCTTGGCGCGAGCGACGTCAGTCTTGGCTTTCTTGCGTTTGGTGGTGGCCCATTTGGAGTGACCGGACATAGATTACCTCAAATTATTGCGGTTTTCGTTTTGGTTAAAAATTTACCTTTTCTTCATCATCAGACAGCGCTTCCTTTCTTTCGGAGTGAAGCTCGGATCGTCGCATTCATCCTCATCCCTAGAAGCCTTCTTTTTTTTCTTTTTCTTCTTCGGCTGGTCTTCTTCTGCCATATCCTTCATGCGCTTCTTCTTTTTCTCGGAGACGCTCATGGCGGCAGCTTCTTCGGCAGCCTCCTGCTTCTTGCGCTTCATCGCCTTGAGCTTGCCCTTGTCCATCGGGTCGGCAGAAGCCTTCGTGATTTCGCGTTCGTACTTGCCGTCCCAAATCTTGCCAAGCAGCGAACCCGAAGAAAGGGCATCCTGCAGGCCCGACTTGGACCAATCGTCATCGACCGGCGGCAGCAGTTTGAACTTCACGTTGCGAACCGTTGTCGGTTCGTCGTCGAAGTAGATCATGACATCGAAGAGACCAACCTGATATACATCGCCGTTGATTTCCACAGGAGAATTGTCAATATAGGCAAGCACCGCATAGAGGTCACCTTCGAAAAGGGCCTCGCGGAGGGCTTCCGAATCGCCATTGGGCACGCGCACCTCACCGATGGCCTGGAACGACCACGGAGCCACATCCACCTTCAGCGAGAATTTTTGGAAACCCTTCTCAGCATCCTTCAACTTCAGGAGCGCTCCGGAGAACGCCTGAAACTTCGGCTTGATGTTACCCTGCTGTGCATAGCCTACTACTGCAAACGCAAGCACAAGCAATGCCAGAATCTTCTTCATAAACCCTCCCTAATAATCAGTTCTTGAAAAACAGCGCCTTCGCAGCCTCGAACATCGGGTCCTTTTCATCCGGTTCGCGGCATTCGGTGTAGATGCGCACCTTCGGTTCGGTACCCGACGGACGCACGAGCATCCAGGAGTCGTCTTCGAAGATGACCTTCACGCCATCGAGCGTAAGGAGCTGCTTAACAGTCTTCTCGTTCTTGCCGACCATGACCTTGGCACCCGGCTTCGCGATCGTTGCGATAGCGTCGACCTTGGCCTTGAGCGGGGCACCCACGAGGGACTTGTCCACTTCGAAGCCCGAGCGGGTCGGGTAGAAGCGGCCGTACTCTTCGTAAAGGGCATCGAGGTATTCGCCGAGGTTCTTGCCGGTAACGGCCATGATTTCAAGAGCGATGAGGAGGCCGAACTGGGCATCCTTCTCGAGCGTGTTGTTGAGGCCGGAGATACCGTCGGATTCTTCGAACGCCACGAGAGCCTTCTGCTTCGCATTGCGGCTGAGCCACGGGCGGAAGTTCTTGAAGCCCACCGGAGTTTCCATCACAGGCACACCGAGTTTTTCGGCAATAATGTTCACAAAGTTAGATGTAGCGACGGACTTGGCAACACAGCCCTGTTCCTTGCGCCAGGTGGCCATGTAGTGGAACGCGATGGCACCGAACTGGTTCATGTCAATTTCACGCGTACCGTCGTAGAAGCGGATGCGGTCGCCATCCGGGTCGAAAATCGCACCGAGGCGGAACTCGCTCTTGCTTTCGTCCAAAACCTTGCGGACCTTCTCGAGGTTCTTGCTGGACGGTTCCGGGGCGATGCCGCCGAACAGGGAATCGTCTTCGTTGCGGAGCGTGATGAGGCATTCCGGATTGTCGAGCAGGGCGGCAGGGCGGCGGCGGGTAGAGCCGTGCACGTGGTCGCACACGAGGGTCAGGCGGCCCTTCTTGATGAATTCCTTGATGCGGTCGAACTTGATGGTGCCCTGCTTAACGAGGAATTCCTTGTAAATCTTGAGGGAGTCGATGATTTCCCAGTCAACCTTGCCCACCGGTTCAAACTTCCAGGTGGCCATCATTTCGTTGCTGAGCTTCGTGATGACGTTCGTGATTTCCGGACCGGCAGGACCGCCGTCGGCCGGGTTGAACTTGATACCGTTGTAGTGGCTCGGGTTGTGGCTCGGGGTCATGTTGATGGAGCAGGCGGCACCGAGCATCTCGATAGCGGCGCTGAATTCCGGAGTCGGCATCTCGCCACCGTAGTAGACCTTCACGCCGGCCTTGGCGAACTGGTCGGCCACAGCCTCGCAGAACTCGTGACCGAGGAGGCGGTTATCGTGGCCAACAACCACGCCGCGCTTCTGGAGTTCGGCAAAGTCCTTCACGCCGAGGGCAGCAAAGAGTTCGGGAGTAGCTTCCTTGTAGAGGCGCACGATGGCGGCACCCACGACCTGCAGATTGCGGAGGGTAAATTCAGAACCGATTTCGCCGCGCCAGCCGGAAGTACCGAAGCTCACCTTGGCACTTTCCTGCGAGGTCAGGGCGACCTGCTTCACCTGTTCGACCAGGCCCATATCGGTGGCCGGGTTGAATTCGGGGGACTGAATCTTCTTCCAAATCTGGGTAATGTTTTCCATAAAGGTTCCTTTTTAGTTTTAACGGGCAAAATTTAGTAAAAGGCGAGTGCAGCGACAAAACAATTTATTGTTTTGGCATTGCCGAGCCGAACTAAATGCGCTCTGAAAGAGCGCCAATTTAGTAAAAGTTGCATATTGACAAAGTTCGTATTTCGTTATGCCTCAACGTTTTACATTTATCGTATAATCAAGCCCCGGCAAACAAGAGCAACACGCCACCCGGCAAATTAGTTTGTACGCAACCCCTCGCGGCAGAGCCATTGTTGAGCCAACGCTTTCACCCCAAGTCACAGGCACCATATAACTAGGAACAACCAACATTTATTATTTTTAGGCCACTATGCAGATTACTAACGCTTCTCAACTTACTGGTGTTTTCCCCGCGTTGTTCACCCCGCTCAAGAACGACGACCCCAAGAACCTTCGCAACTCCATCGACTACAAGAAGATGGGTCAGATGATTGACGACGTGATTGCAAACGGCGCAAGTGGCGTGCTCCCTGCCGTGACCACGGGTCAGAGTGCGACGGTCTCTCCGCAGCAGCACCTCGATGTCATCAAGTTTACTCTCGACTACGTGGACGGCCGCGTGCCTGTTATTGCCGGTGCCGGCAGCAACTGCACCCGCGAATCCATCGAAATGATCGAGAACGTGCAGAAGATTGCCCCGGTGGCAGTCCTCTGCGTTACCGGCTACTACAACAACCCGCCGCAGGAAGGCCTCCTGAAGCACTACCGCACGCTCAGCAGCGAGACCGGTGCCAAGATCGTTATCTACAACGTTCCGGGCCGCACCTCCAGCTACGTGCATCCCGACACCCTTATCGAACTTGCCGAAGACAAGAACATCATCGGCCTCAAGCAGGCCGTGGAATTCGGCTTTGGCGAGAAGTTCCACGAAGACACGATGCGCGTCATCAAGGAAACGAAGGGCAAGGACTTCGCCGTGATGAGCGGTGAAGACGGCTTGTTCGCCGACCTCCTCGAGATGGGCGGCACGGGCCTCATCAGCGCTTCGGGCAACATCCCCGAGGCCACGAAGACGTTCGTCGAACTGTACAAGGCATTCCAGGCCGGCGACAAGGAGAAGGCGCACAACCTGCAGAAGGATGCCCGCGACTTTATCGACATCACGTTCTGCCGCAAGAACCCGATTCCGCTGGGCACACTGTTCAACAGCCCGCTGTTCCAGCCGCTCGTGAGCGTGAAGGACACGGCCAACGGCGCCGACGCTGTCGCCCGCATCATGAAGCTTATCGAAGAAAAGGCCCCGAGCCTGAAGAAGTACCACGTCTAGGAGAAAAAACTATGGCCAAGAAATCCATTATCGACGAAATCTGCGACTACATCAAGAAGCAGAAACTCTCCCCCATTCCCGTCCAAACCCTGAACGAGGAAGCTGAATCGACCCGCTACTTCGGCGGCGACCTCAAGGAATTCATCGCTGCAGCAAAGACGCTCGGCGCAAAGGGAATCTTCGTGGAAGAACTCTACCTCGAAGACGACGAGTTCTACTACGACAGCGGCATGGACGATGACGAGTACATGGCGCTCTACGGCAACGAGAATGTCGAATGCCAGTGCGGCGAAGACTGCAAGTGCGGCAAGGGCAAGAAGAAGGCCAAGGACGACGACAGCGATGTCGACGCCGTCTACTTCGAACCCGAGGACCTCGACGGTCTCGACCTCACGCTCCTCAAGCCGCAGATGGCCAAGTTCCTCGACCGCATCGGCGAAGCCTGCGGCGCACGCCTCACGGTTCCGGGCGTCGACCACCTCGAAGTGGAAATCTTCGCTGACTGGTACGACGAATTCGCCGAGCTCGTGGACGAAGCTTCCGAAGCCATCGAAATCGACCCGACCGACGCTCTCCGTCAGGCCCAGGCCGTTTACGAAGCCGCCGAAGCCGAATTTGCGAAGGCTGACAAGAGCGTGAAGAAGATTGCAGCCCATCCTCCGAAAAGCGGCAAGAAGGCTGCTAAGAAAGGCAAGAAGTAATCGCTAATTTATACTAAATGTACCGGACGGCAATGCCGCCCGGTATTTTTTTTGCACAGAAAAAGCCCCGCATTTGTGGGGCTCTTCGTTTGTTCTTAAACTATCCGATTAGAACCAGGGCTTGAGAACGATCTGGACCTGCCAGGACTTGGCGTCGCTGTCGTTGAACTTGTAGCCGTACTTGTTCATGGTATAATCGTGGAACCCGTCGTTGAACTTGGTCATCGGCATCATGTCGAGGATAAGGCGGATTTCGGCGTCGGCCATCATGTTGCCGAGGCTAACCGTCGTACCCATACCGAAGTTGAGGCCCAGGACGAAGGAGTTCACGTCGAAGTACTTGTAGACGTTCTTGTCGGAACCGTCGTAGTTCAAGTCCTGATGTTCAATACCCTTGACTTCGTTGCCATCTTCATCCGTGTAGGAGACAGAGGTGCCGAGGTTGAGTTCGAAGCTAAGACCGAGCTGGACATAGAGGTCCTTCTTCGGGTAGTAGCGGACAAAGACCGGGACCTTGATGGCAAACATCCAGGCATCGAGAGTCACATCGCTAATGTAGTAGGAATTGACATCCCAGCCATAGTCATCCGTATAGGTCGTACCAATCTGGTAGGTGCCGAGGTCTGCGCTGTAGACCTTAAATTCGAGAGAGGGTTCTGCCACCAAGGCCAGGCGAATGCTCGGGAGGAGGGCGTAGGAAATACCCAAACCGAGTTCGAGTCCACCACCGAAGAGGTCGTCACCATAGTTGGTGCAAGCTTCGGTACCAGCGGCATCCGTACCGCAGATTTCGGTAGCATAGAGCATGCTAACGCCAAATCCCAGGTGGAAACCAAAAGTGAGCGGTTCATCAAAGAGGGAGCGTTCCTTTTCGTCACGGCTCGTCTTCTTGCTCTCGTCGTCCATGCTCTTGTACTCGACGTCAGAAGCCGGCTGTTCAGCGGCAGGCTCGCTGCTACCCACGTCGGTGGATTCTTCAGAGGCGCTAGCGGCTTCGGTGCCGTAATCGTCACCATAGTCGTAGTCATCCTGGGCAAACGCCATCGTGCCGACAAGGCTCATCGAGGCGAGGAACAGGAACCTCTTTTTCATATAGACTTCTCCTTGATTGTGTAGTTATTTGTTTATACAAAATATAGTTTTTTCGGTCACTTCAAGAAACTTTTCGTGAAATCGATTATTTCCTTGACTGCCTTCCGCGCAAAGTCGACCGTCATCTGGTCGGCCATCTCGCTGCAGGAACGGAGCGTGATTTCGGTATGCTTGCAGATAGGCTTGAAAGCGCGCGGGTCACCGGAGCAACCAGCCACGATTCCCGAAGACAATACGCCAACACGTACATCGGCCTTTTTCTTGATTTCGCCAGTCGCGAAGTCGAGAATCTGGATTGCACCGGATGTGGAGGCCTTCTTCGTAAGCGAGTCCGTAATGATGGTCGCATAGACGTTATCGTAATCGCTCACGTTGTAGCAGCGGCGCTTGCCGTTTTTCATAATCTCGCATTCCTGGTGGCTTCCGATCTTCACGCGGGCGGAATTTTCCTTCTCCTGCCGATCACGTTCCACCCCCTTCTCGTCGTCAGAGCAAACGTACTTCTCGATAGAGCCCGCTATGAGGAACTCCGCACTACGGAGCTTGCCCATCATGTCTTCGCCCTCGCTATTCTGGAAGTCGCCCGAAGAAGCGAGAGTCTGCTCCTCGAGGACGCGGTCGAGGTCAGCACGGGTCAGGAACTGGAGGAATTCAGAGGCTTCCCTGTTCTTCTGGAGTTCAGCAATCAGGGCGGCATCCATGCGGCCGCTGTAGTCGTTATTGAAGGGATCTACGGCCACGCGTATGGTTCCCCTCTTCTTGCATTCGGCATAGAGTTGCTTGGAATCCTCGTAATCGGCGTGGTAGGTGAACGCCTTACGGAAGTGTACTGCGGCTACCTGCTGGGCCGCCTTGCCACGCTCATTCATTTTCTCGAGGCCCGCGGCATAGTGCGATGCGGCGGCGCTATCACGAGCCACCTTGATATCGTTCGGGTCGACATCCACACTCAGCTTGAGTTTGTCGTTACGGCGGGCAATCAGCTTGAGCTGCTTTGCATATTCCGCCTTCCGTTCTTCCATATAGACAATCTTATCCCAGCGCTTGGGGTTCGGATCGTCGCGCTTCTTGAACATGGCAATCGTATCGTTCTTCGCCGCAATCACATCGTCGAAGGTCTTGTTCAGGAAGTCGATAGCGGGCTGGTAGTCGGGCTTGATTTTCAGAGCCTTGAGCGCTTCCTCAATAGCCTTGTCATCCTTGCCATTGTTGTAGGCGGCCTCGGCACGCTTGAAGGCATCGACGTGAGGGCCAGAAGCGGCACACGAAACCAGGACAAATGCCGTTGCTGCAATCGCAGTAAGCCAAACTTTTCTCATTACGCTAAAACTCCTTTGCGTTCAGTCCAAATTCTTATTTCAGGAATTCAAAGACGACCTTGCCGTCGATATCGTTCGGGCCTTCGAAAGACTTTTCGTCAAAGCCGGGCTTGTCGCCAACAGCCTCGAGAATCGCCATGCCGAGGTCGCTCTTGCTGCCCTTGAACGTAACGGCGTAGGTCACGATATCTTTCTTGGGCTGAGTCTGCGAATTGATGGTAACGACAGACTTGAGAGCCTTCTCGAACGGAATCTTCTGGCTACGGGCCGACTTCATGTTGCGAAGTTCCACCGTAAACTGGGCGCCGTTATCCGCGGCATTGATCCAGGCATCCAGTACCTGTTCCGAAAGCGTGCGGGCAGCGACGACCGCCGCCTTGTTGATACCGCCGTTGCGGGCAACTTCTGCAGAGGTCGCAACCGTATGAACCGCATTCGAGAACGCGGCGATGACCTCGCCGGAATTCACGTCGATAACCTCGACGCCGATCTGGAGCGAAGCCTTAATCTTGCCGCCCTTCACTCTCGCATAGCGGAGCACGGCGACTTCACCGCGGGCAATAAAGTTCACGTTTTCCTTTTCGGCAAACTTGCGCACGGCGGCACGGTCAGAGGGGTTCACGCCCGTCTTCGCGAGGCTCGGGGCCATCGCAATCTTGCGGGCCATGTCAGAGGCCTTCACGTTGAACTGCTGCTTCACGAACTGCTGCTGGAACTTGTCGACAATCTGGTTGTCAGGGATTTTCTTCCAGATATCCTCGGTAAAAGTACCGACCATTGTCTCGACCTGAGTCTCCTCGCTCCCCTTACTGGCCGAGAGGTCGGATTCCTCGTCAGAAAGATCCTGGCTTGCCGAATTGCTGTTCACCGTCTGGTCTACGGTAGTCGTAACCGCGATACCCTTCTTTTCCCACGTGGTGAGGACAAAAGCTATCGAGGGACGCGCCTTTTGAACCTGGCCATAGCCACCACCCGTCAAATCGTAGGCAAAGCCCGCAGAGACCATGACGAAAAGCGCCAGGAGCGCAACAGAAAGGGCTGTTATCTTTTTCATGCAAGAACCTCTATCTTTCTTTAGTTATTGTAAATATAACTTTAGCGTAAGGGCAAGTCAATAGGGCTAAATAGCCTATAAATACAGAAAAGCACCGCCAAAGGCGGTGTTTTTCCCAAACATTCAGATAATCCGGACTAGCGGCTAGTCACGCGAACCTTCTGGATGCCAGCGGCCGTCTTGACCATGTACACGCCAGACTTCTGGAACTTGGTGGCGATAGCCTCGGAGAGAGACACGCCCGGCACCATCTCGACCTTGCCGAGGAGCTTGCCGCTGATGTCAAACACCTGGACAGTGCCTGCGACACCGTTCATGCGGACCTGCTGGGCAATGGCGGTCGTGCCTTCCTTGCTGAACTTCACGTAGTCGATGTTCGTGTTGTCGTTGGCAACCGTAATGCGGAGGACATGTTCACCCTTGGTGAGGGTCGCCTTGCCCGTAGACTTTTCATAGGTATCCCAGTCACCTTCGACACCCGTGAAGGAGAGCGAAGCAAGAGACTTGCCATCCAAGGAGAGTTCGAGCTTGCCGGAACCGGAACCGTTAGAAACGTTGGCTTCGATGTCGTATTCGCCATCTTCGGTAACGTTCACGGTGTATTCGAGCCAGAGGTCCTTAGCGGTGTAACCGATAGCCTTGCCGGTACCGCCATTCACGATATCGACGGTCGGATAGTCTTCACCACGGTAATCATGGTCGCCATCTTCACCCGAGGCGCCCTGCGTGCCGGAGTAGGAATCACCGTAGTTGCCTTCGTCGAAGTTTTCGGCTTCGACAGTACCCGGAATAGCGGCAGCGGTGCCGCCAAACGGCTTACGATCAATCTTCTTCGGCGGTTCAGGCGGAACATATTCGCCAACATAGACCCTAGCATGCGGGAAGTCCATGTGACTGCCAGACACACTTTGGCTGGTGTTACCAGCTTCACCCAGCACCTTGGCTTCGTAAAGTTTACCCATCTTGAGACCTTTCTTCTCCCACTGTCTCATGTGCTCGGAAATGTTGATGGTACCGCAGTCGCGCATCGACTTGCGGACACTGAAATACTGATAGAACTGACCATTGCCAATCGTGATGGCCGGACCATTACGGGTATTGCGGTAAACAGTATATTGAGCACCATCAACAGTAATGTCGCCCAACTTCGTGTCACCGATCCAGTCACTCGGCATATACTGGGAAAGCGTATTGTCGATGACGTAGTATTCAACCAATCCATTCGGCGCACCGGGAACATTTTCCATCCAGCCATAGACGCCGATATAAGAATACTGCACATTGTTGCCAGGAGTCTTTATAAGTTTGAACTCGGCAACCATATCGCCGTTAAGTTGGTCGTAAGTCTGAGTACTGCCGAGAGAAAGACCCGCACGGCAGAGATAGTCCTTGGCATTGGTGATGTAACAATCCATGGAACCATCGTCATAGAAAATTGCTTTTCCACCGCCATTGCCATTTTCGTCCCAGAGTTCGTAACCGATATTCCCGACTTTACCGACCTCGTTCCTAGAAACTTCCTTCTTCTGCGCACTGGGCGAATGCGTCGTGGTGCTGCAGAAACTTTCTGTCTGCGCAAAGGCACTAGCAGAAAGGCCAAAGGCCAAAATGAGGCCCGCCTTAAAAAGAGTTGTTTTAGACATAATTGTACTCCTTGATAAAATCTGTAGTGAAAATAGTTTTCACCCTAAAAAATCGGCGATTTTGGCCATTTTTTTTGTTGTTGCAAAAAACAACACTTCAAAACCGCCCTTTTCGAGCAAATTAGTTTTCCATTAAATAAGCATAAAAAAGCCACTTTTTTGCACGTTTTCAACCCTTTTTCAGGAAGCCAGACTTTTTGTTTAGATAATTTTACATTTATAGCGGTAACATCCACAAACAAAAACACCCCGGCATGTTGCCGGAGTGCCTTATCTAAGGAGTCATAAATTCCGAACTAACGGACCGCAACCCTATGCATCGTTCTACCCTGCTTCAGGAGGTAGATTCCCGAGTTCTGGAAGCGAGCCTTGAGGAGGCTGGTTACAGATTCGCACGGAGTGACTTCAAGCTTGCCCAGGAAGCGACCCTGCATATCGAACACCTGGAAGGTGCCGGCAGCCGTCTGCAACTGCATTTCGACCGGGATAGCGATCGTAGAGCTGCTGCTAGCGGGGCCAACGGTGCTGGAACTCCTCGGGCCAAAGGTGCTGGAACTGGACTTGGCCACGGAACTGCTGGACTTGGCCTCAGAAGAACTAGACTTCGGAGCTTCGTACTTGTCGGTCATGTCGAAGTAGGTGTAGTCCACGGAACCCGATGCATTGCCACCGGCTTCGGTCATGAGCATCACTTCG